>JADFOM010000071.1 GCA_022562835.1 Acidobacteriota bacterium
CGGTCGACACCTGGCCCAAACGACGAAAACTTGCGCCCGCTTCCGACCGTCACCTCCAACGCCCGCAGCACCCTCCGCCGATTCGACGGCTCCATACGCGAAGCTGCGAGTTCGTCCAACGATGCGAGTCGACGCCACAATTTTGCGGTGTCCGGCTCGGTCTCGAGCTGCGCCCGCGCCTCCGGGAACTGCGCCGGGATGTCGAGTCGGTCGACGAACGCCGACACGTAAAGACCAGCGCCCCCTACAACCAAGCCCGTTGCCCCGCGGCCTGCGATGTCGGTGAGTGCGGCGTCCGCGTCACTCACGAAGCGAGCGACCGTATAACGCTCCGTCGGTTCGATCAGATCGATCAGATGATGGGGCACGGCGGCCCGGTCGGCTTCGGAAGGCTTCGCCGTGCCGATGTTCATGCCGCGATAGACCTGCATTGAATCGGCCGAAACAATTTCGACTCCGTCGTATACCTCGGCAAGACCCATCGCCAACGTCGATTTGCCGACAGCGGTCGGGCCGACGACAACGATCGTTGCGCGTGTGTTCACCCCGCGGTGACGGGTATCGAGCGACGACGTGTCGGCACGGTCTGCAGCTCTACGAATTCGCCCTTGAGATGATGGCTACCCGCTTCAGTGATGGTGACCAAGGCTCGCGATCCGGTCGCCAGCTGTTCGGAGTGATCGAAATGTACGAGCTTGTTCTGACGAGTCCGGCCGTTGAGCTGCCCGGGCCGACGTCGATTGCGTCCCTCGATGACGACCTCCTCCGTGCGCCCAATACGTTCTCGGTGACGACGCAGCCCAGAGCGCCCGATCACGTCCGTCAACCGCTCGAAGCGTGCTCTGATGACATCGGGGGCAATGAAGTCATCGACCGCTGAAGCAGCTTCAGTGCCTTCACGGGGCGAGTAGATGAAGGTGTAGGCGCTGTCGTATTCGGCCTCGGCCGCTACCTCGAGCGTGGCCTTGAAATCATCCTCAGTTTCACCGGGGAACCCGACGATGATGTCGGTGGTCACGGCCAGGTCTTCGATGTGTGCACGTGCCTGCGCGAGTCGCCGCAGATAACGCTCTGCGGTGTAGCCGCGGTGCATCGCTGCGAGAACGTTATCGCTGCCCGACTGGAGGGGGAGATGCAGGTGTTCGCAAACCGCGTCGACATCGGCCATCGCCTCGATGGTATCGCTGCGCAAATCCTTGGGGTGTGGGCTCGTGTAGCGAACACGTTCGATTCCTTCGATTGCTCCGATCGCGCGCAAGAGATCGGCGAACAGCGGCACCGGACGACGCGCAGGGTCATTCGCCCACCGCTCCCCCGCCAGCTCCCGAAATTGAGCAGAAACACCAATCCCTGAGCCGTCTTTGCTCTCAACCTCAGAAGATCGCAGCGACAAGGTGATATCGCGGCCATATGAGTTGACGTTCTGGCCGAGGAGTGTGACCTCGAAAACACCCTGGCGAGCGAGCTGGCCAACCTCATCGACGAGCTGACCGAATGGGCGAGACACCTCGGGTCCTCGCACCGCGGGCACGATGCAGAACGCGCAGCTGTTGTCACAACCGATCTGAATAGTGACCCAGGCGGCATGATCGACCTCGCGGACGGTGCCGATGGCAGACGGAAACGCCTCGTTGTCGTCGCGACTCGCCGCCTCGAGGATCTCCATGACAGGGCCGGATTGACGTGCCTCGTCGAGCAACTCGACCGCTCGGCCAACGTTGTGTGTGCCGAACACCACGTCGACGTACCCGGCGCGTTGTTGAATGCGCTCGGCATCCTTTTGAGCGAGGCAGCCTCCGACCACGATCTGCAGGTCCGGATTGTCGTCCTTGAGCGGTTTTAGATTGCCGAGCGTTCCGTAGAGTTTGTTGTCCGCGTTCTCACGGATACAGCACGTGTTCATGACGATGACGTCTGCGTCGGCCTCGTTCGTGGTCGCGACCATCCCGTCGGCCTCGAGTAGGCCGGCGATGCGTTCACTGTCGTGTTCGTTCATCTGGCACCCGAAGGTACGGATGAGATAACGGCGCGCCATGCGCTCAGCCTAGAAGACCGCTGGGCGATCTATGCCAGCGTCAGCGGTCGCCTCGAATGCTAGGCCGTCCGGCGCGCCACCTCCGCGTCGATCCGCTGGGCCAATTCGGGGTGCTGCTCAGTCATCTTGTCGAAGTTCCAACTCATCATCCACGCGATCTCACAGCGGGTGTGGGCCACAACGCGAGCATTTCGTCTTTCACCGGTCAGGAGCCCCATCTCGCCGAAGAACTCTCCGGGCCCTAAACGAGCGACCGGTTCGAAGTCGTGCAGTACATCAGCTTCACCGTCAAGGACCACGAAGAACTTGTAAGCGAACTCTCCCTCGCGCGCAAAGCCACTGCCAGCAAGGAAATCTTCTTTCTCGAACAGTTCGCCGCAACTATCCAGGTCCTCGTCCGACATCCCCTCGAACAGCGGCACCTGCCGTAGCTGATTCCCGTCCACTGGCGGCCTCCCCATGTTTCGCGACCCTACGGGCTGTCTTCGACGGTTTCGCACGGTAATGGCTGATGGGTCCCTCGTCGAGTCGCCTCAGTTCACGACGGTTCGAGATGCCACTCGCTGGTTGTTCACATCCAGGATTCGTCGGCCAATCCGAGCTCGGGCCAGGGCCCGCGTGCGATCGGTTGACAGTTGCCGACACCAACTCCCCCGCCGACCGGGTCGTGCAGGCGGACCGTGGTATCTCGAATCTGGTGAAGTCGACGGGCCTGTTCTGGAGTCGAACAGTCGGCAATGTGTTCGCCCTCGACGTGAAGCGCACCACGCCAGGAACCGTGATGATGTCCGTCGAGCCCGAAGTAGAGGCCCGCACCCAGCTGGACCCCGGTCTCGCCGAGCACCTCGACCTCGATCGGACGTTCGCTGCCGTCGGCCATGCGGCAGTCGAGCTTGCCCCCGAGCAGGCGCCGGTTGTCGGGATCGAACGAGAGATCGGGAACAATGTCGACGATCTGGTCAACGCTGCCGTCGACGTTCTCCACCTGGGCGGTTACGTCCTTTTGCCCATGTTCGCCGAGGCGGTGCCAAACGTAGTGAAGATGAAGGCCATAGCGCGAACCGTCTGCGCGTTCCATGAGGGCCGGACACCAGATCATCTGGAATCCCACACCGTCGGGCATACCCCCCGGCTCGACGTCTTCGAGCTCGATGCCCACGTCGTAGCGCACACCCCAAGAGTGATCCCGCGTCGACACCCAGTCGGTGTGGTTCAGCTCGATGCGTTCGCCATCGAGATCAATCCACCCCTCGGCCGTACCGATCTGGTGATAGCGGACCAGGTCTGTGCTCAGCCGCGCCTGTGTCCGCCTGAAGCTACGTTCCTCGGTTTGAGGCGGGATGACCGCTTCGAAGAGCCAGTCGAACGACAGCGGCTGGGCGTCGTTCGCCTCAAGGGTGAAACGAACCTTTCGCATCGGTTCGACGACCTCGTATCCGATAGGTCCGATCTGCATCAGTTCGGGGGCGTCGGATAGCCGTCGACTGGCCCGCACGGTGCGCTGTTCAACGCCGCGACTCAACGCTGCATAGCCGTCGATGACGTTGCGGTTCGGGTATCTGCCGAGACCGAAACCTATCTGCGCGGACCCATCGCGTTTCATTGCCATGGCGCAGACCTTCTCGGTCCAGGATGGGTCGCTCGATGCGACATGCGCGAAGGTCTCGGTGATCTGGTGGTTGAAGCTCTCATCGGCGGCTGTCAATGGTCCTATCGGATTCGCCATTTCAGCCCGCCTGATCGGTCATCGCTGCGAGTATCGCTCGGTGCGGTATAGCCGCGTCGATGTCGTTGGGCCACTCGGCCTCGCCGAAGTGCACCGACCTGGCTGTCACCCGTGTCATGACCACGGCATGGCGCAGCGCTGCGTACGCCTCGAACCAGGCAAGGTTGTCCACGGTGCGGCCACTGAGCGACTCGTAGGTCGATGTGACGTCGTCGGCCAACATGAATTGCGGTAGCCCAGTGAGCTCGAGCACCTCTGCGATGTCCTGAAAGAACCTGTGCAGGAAGATCATCCATCCAATGTCGAGTTCGGCCGGCGCCACCGCGGCCATCTCCCAGTCGAGCACCGTGAGTGGCTCGAAACCGTCGTACATGACGTTGCCAATACGAGCGTCGCCCCAACACAGCACATCGGGGCTGGTGGAATTGGGCCAATTGCTGTCGAGCCACTCGAACGCCGCCTCGATCACCGCATGGTGCCGGTCATCGCGGCTCCACTCGTAGAAGCGACGTTGGTGCTCAAAGTGTCTCCTGAGCGCTGTTTCACCCGGCACGTCAAAGGCCAAGAAACCGAGGTCATGGTTAGCGGCATCGATCGTGTGGAGTTCGGCGAGCAGCGCAACGGATCCGTCCTGGAGCCGACGTTGTTGCTCTGGCGTTGCATCCAAAAGCCAGCCCTCCATCACGTAGGGCGGGATGTCGGCCGGCACCCGACCCAAAACGCGCTCCATCACGAAGAACTGCGCTCCAAGCACGTCCGGGTCTGTTTCGAGCCACCGCAAAGGTGGCACGGGCACGTCGCTCGCCTGACCGACCAACTCGATGACCGCGTACTGCTGGGCCAGATCATATGTTTCGAATACCGGAACATCCTCGCCGCTCGGTGCGATCCTTGCGACAAGAGATGCTTCGGATTGGGTGCCGGCGACCGTCCATCTTGCGTCGAACAGCAATGTTTCGCTCGACATTCCCGATCCGTCCGGGGCCCGCATATTGTCCACGACGACACGGGACGAACCGAGTCGAGTCGCGAGCCAAGGTTCAAGCCGTCGAGCCAATTCGCTGCGGTCCCGCGACGATCTGGTGGGTACGGAGTGGTGAGCGTCCTGTCGTGCTCCGGTTGAGTCATTCACCCCGACATCTTCGCGCGATGCAGGGGTAGGCGCTTAGTCCTCGATCGAGATCGGTTCGTCGTCTAGTTCACTGAACTGATCTTCGAGGTTCTCCTCGGGTTCTTCCGCTTTAGGCTTGACAATCTGCCAGACCCGATCGGTGATCTCGACCATCAATTCAGGGTTTTCACGCAGGAACGCCTTGGCATTTTCGCGTCCCTGACCGAGTTGTTCACCTTCGTAGGTATACCAGGCACCCGATTTCTTAACGACCGACTCCTCGACCGCGAGATCGAGCGTCGAACCTTCTCGGCTGATGCCCTCGCCGTACATGATGTCGAATTCGGCCTGCTTGAACGGTGCCGCTGTCTTGTTCTTGACCACCTTGACCCTCGTGCGGTTGCCGACGATCTCGACGCCGTCCTTGATCGCCTCGATCCGTCGAATGTCGAGTCGCACCGAGGAGTAGAACTTCAATGCACGACCACCCGGGGTGACCTCGGGTGAGCCGAACATGACCCCGATCTTCTCTCGGAGCTGGTTGATGAAGATACAGATCGTGTTCGTCTTACTGAGATTGCCAGTCAGTTTGCGTAACGCCTGAGACATCAAGCGGGCCTGAAGCCCCACGTGAGTATCGCCCATGTCGCCCTCGATCTCCGCGCGAGGAGTGAGCGCTGCGACCGAGTCGATTACCACGACCTCGATCGCACCCGAACGAACCAACATGTCGGTTATCTCGAGTGCCTGTTCTCCCGTGTCCGGCTGTGAGATCAACAGTTCATCTACATCGACCCCGATCGCCTTGGCATAGATTGGATCCATCGCGTGTTCCGCGTCGATGAACGCACAAGTACCACCGTTGCGCTGGGACTCGGCGACGATATGCATAGCCAAGGTGGACTTTCCCGATGACTCCGGGCCGAAGATCTCGATTACACGGCCGCGAGGAACACCACCGATACCCAACGCCAGGTCTAGCGCCAACGCACCGGTCGAAATCGTCTCGATATCCATGTGCGGGCGTTCGCCCATCTTCATAACGGCGCCCTTGCCGAACTGCTTCTCGATCTGGCCAAGGGTCATATCCAATGCTTTTTCGCGGTCCACCACAATCTCCTGTCGCTCTACATCTCGCCGATCGGGTTTGACCGGACTTGTTCGCAACACACTATGGAAGGGGTGTGACACGAACGACAGCAGCGTAATTGCGAACAGCTGTTCGATCAAGCATTTAGGTTCATGGCGAGACGGATTCTTTAGGGCTAAGCTGTGCGGCGCATTGCGGGAGGAGTGCAACGCGCCTCGGCTGTACGCCGACGGCGCAGAATTGAGCACCCGATATGCCAAAGCCAGTCCTGTTTCTCATGCTGGCATTCCTCGTCTACCTAGTCACCCTTGACCCGGGTACGGCGGGAACACAGGCCAACGCATTCTTCGGCTGGGTCGGCGACGTCGTCGCTTCCGCCGGCGATTTCGTCAGTGGCTTGTCCAGCGACAGCGCCACCACGAACGCGCCGTAACAAAGTGCAGCTGCACTACGAGCACGCCGTTGGTTCCGTGCTGCTACCCCTCGCGCCCGAGGAAGTTCTCGTTCCGGGCGAAGTTGTGCTCTACCGGCAACGGGCACATTGGGCCGCCATGACCGAGGCCATAGCCGAAACCGCCGGTGTGCTCCTGCTTCTCACGTTGGTGGTCACCGGCACGCCGCCTGCGCTCGGGCTAGTGGTTGCTTCAGCGATCATGATGTCGGTACTGCTCGTCACCCGTTGGTTCACCAAACGAGACTGGGGATGGTCGGACTACCTCATCATCGGAATCGTTGCGCTGATCGCAGTCGAGATCACCCCAGAGGTTGACACTGTGATCGTTGTGATCGCGATCGTGTTCGTCGGTCGCATGTTGCTGGCGATGGTCCGCTGGGCCTTCTACGAGGATCGATTCGTCACCGATCGCCGCATCATCGAGACGAGTGGGTTTTTCGGGTCCCGCATCTCATCGATCTCGCTCGCAAGGGTCACGGACCTCACGCTCTACCGCAGCGTGCCGGGCGAGTTCTTCGACTACGGGGAGTTACGCGTGGAAACACCGGGGCAAGACCAGGCCCTTGATCGCATTCGCTACGTTCGTTACCCCCACAACTTCCATGAAGCGATAGCGCGACAAGCCACAAAGCCCATTTAGCCGGGATCGGGGAGTCGTACGCCACCGAGTTCTGCTCCGGGGGTGACCGAAACGTCACTGCCGATCACGCTGTAGTCGGCAACTACCGCTCCGTTCTGCACCAACGCGCCCGATCCAATAATCGAGTCGCGTACCACGGCGTTCTGCTCGATCACCGCGGAGGGCGAGACCACAGAGTTCTCGACCCGTGCGCCCGAGCGGATGATCGCTCCGTCCATGATCACCGATCGATACACGTAAGCCTCGTCATCTACGACGGCGCCTGGATGAACCGGCGGCAGCGAGTCACGAGTGCCGTCGACCATGTCGAGTTGCGCTTTGAGATAGGTCAGCGGCGTGCCGGTGTCGACCCAATAGGCGTCGCTACGCAGGGCGTACAATGAACGCCGTCGCGCCAAAGCGGGGAACGTCTCTCGTTCCACCGAGACGGGAATGTCGGCGGGAATCCCTTCGAGCACAGACGGCTCGAACACGTAGCTACCGGCGTTGATCCAATTCGTGGGGGCTTCGTCCGCCGGCGGCTTTTCGATGAAGCCCAACACTCGATTCTCATCGTCGGTCGGCACGACGCCGTAACGAGACGGATCGTCGACCGGGGTCAACGCAATCGTCGCCTCGGCACCGGATTCTTGGTGCAGGTCCCACAGCCCGGTCAGATCCAGGTCGGTGAGCACATCGCCGTTGATGGCCAGCAGTCGTTCACCCGCAAAGCCAGCCTCATGAGCAGCAAATCGGATCGCTCCTGCGGTGTCAAGAGGGTGATCCTCGACCGCGTAGTGCAGGCGCACACCTGCACAGAGGCCGTCGGTGTAGTGAGTGGTAAACGCCTCAGGTCGGTATCCGAGAGCCAGCACTGCGTCGGTCACGCCTGCCGAGCCCAACCAACCAACAACATGCTCGATCATCGGGCGATCGATCACGGGCAACATTTGTTTTGGCGTCGTAAGCGTTAGTGGCCGCAGCCGGGTGCCGAACCCACCGACCAATACGACGGCTTTCACTCGCCCTCCGGAACCTCGGTCGCGCCAGGGTCGGGCTCGCTTTCGGCATCGGCGCCGCCAGCGTCCGCTTCACTGCCATCAGCATCGGCACCACCATTGGAAGCACCACCATTGGAAGCACCACCATTGGAAGCACCACCATCGGTCGGATCGATCACGCTCGGCGACGCACGGTCGAGCTCGGCCATTGACGAGGGGAACTCGATTTCTGCACCGGGGGGCGCCAGCGCCACCACGAAGGCCTCGCGGTTCTTACGAAAGCGCACGTCGCCAAGGTCCTCGGTGAACACGTCGGGTTTGAGTTCGAGGTTGTCAGCATCCCAACGCACCACCTGGATGATCGCTTCCTCGCCATCACAATCCGTGCCCGCCTCGAGCGACTCACCGGTCTCGAGCGTGATCGCCTCCTCGTCGATGTCCATTCCCATCGCCTCGAGGAACACATGTAGCTGAGCGTTTTTTCCCGATGCCGACGAATTGAATGGGTGGATGTGCATCAGACCATCCTGATGGGAGTGGATCCCGTCCGGGTCGTCTTGTGATTGCGGGTCAGACAGGAACGAGTCAGTGCTGCAGTCATAGACCCCGAAAGCCGAATGCCAGTGGTCTTGAGGGTCGACACGCGGTGCCGAAGTCGCCTCTCGGCTAATCCGGGAGTAGACGACAAGCGACAATCCCAACAAGATGATGACGAACACCGCGAGAGGAAATCCGAAGTCGCGTCGCTCGCTACTCGATGCAGTGCTACCTGCTCTCGCAGCGCGCGCGACCTTTTTGGATGAAGAGGCCTTACCCATGGCCGATGAGGCTACTGGCTCCGTCGAGTGAACCGGCGGCAGACCCAGTCGTCTTCACAGGCTCTCGACGGTGTCAGGACCAGCGAACCCGTAGGGATGCAACGACTGCCAACGCCAATGATCGACACACATCTCCTCGAGGGTACGGGTGGCAGAGAAATCCAATTCCGAACGCGCGCGTGTCACATCTGCGTACACGCACGCTGCGTCACCAGCTCGTCGTGGAGCGATCACGTAAGGAATGGCCTCTCCAACCGCAAGCGACGCAGCCGCCAACACATCGAGTACAGACGCACCTGCGCCGGTTCCGAGGTTGAAGGCCCGACAGCCTTCCCGCAGATGGTCGAGTGCCGCAAGATGACCCTCGGCTAGGTCCATGACGTGAATGTAGTCACGGATCCCCGTGCCGTCAGGGGTGTCGTAGTCGTCGCCGAAGACCATGAGCTGTTCGCGGCGACCCACCGCTACCTGCATTAGGTAGGGCATCAGATTGTTGGGAATACCCGCGGGATCTTCGCCGATCGCGCCCGACGGATGGGCGCCGACCGGGTTGAAGTAGCGCAGCAACGCGATCCGCCAGCCCCCCGTCGATGCAACATCTTCAAGCATCCCTTCAATCCCAAGCTTCGTGGCACCATAAGGATTGATGGCCCCGAGGGGCGCATCCTCGTCGATGGGGACGGTTTCAGTAACGCCGTACACGGTGGCCGAGGACGAAAACACTAGGTCGTGCACTCCCTGCGCCATCATCTCCGAGAGTAGCGAAAGGGTAGCTCCGTAGTTGGTGACGTAGTAACGCAGTGGATGCTCGACCGACTCGCCCACGGCCTTCAACCCAGCGAAATGTATGACCGAATCGATATTCTCGTCGTCGAACACCGCCGTGAGAGCGCCTCGATCCGCGACGTCGAGCTGGCAGAAGGTCGGTCGTGTGCCGGTCAGCGATGCAATCGCATCGAGCACCGCTATCGACGAATTCGACAGGTCGTCGACGATCACGGGACGATGTCCCGCCTCGATGAGCGCTACCACGGTATGACTGCCGATGTAGCCAAGCCCACCGGTAACCAACACAGTTGACGACATGAAACTGCCTCCATTCGCACTCGACCGTGACCATCCGGCCGATGGCCGACCTTTCAGGTAGTCGAAGCGCTATTGAGTCGATTGAACAGGTCGATGTATCGCTCTGCAACACCTGCTGGGGACAGCCAGGACTCTACGAACTTTCGCCCGTTGACACCGAACCGTTCACGGGTGGTGTGGGCGTCAACAAGCGTGGCGATTGCAGCAATGAACGACTCGGTCTGGTCCGCATCCACCGAAATACCCACCTGATTGGCA
>JADFOM010000072.1 GCA_022562835.1 Acidobacteriota bacterium
TCGCTCCCGATCCCGACCAGACCGCTGCCCTTGTCGCTAGTGGAGCAACATGTATTGCTTACGAGACCGTGAGCGATGCGCAGGGGGGGCTGCCGCTGCTCGCCCCGATGTCGCAGGTCGCTGGGCGCATGTCGGTTCAGGCGGGTGCGCACTGCCTCGAGGCGCCGAACGGAGGCGCTGGTTTGTTGCTGGGCGGTGTCGCCGGGGTTCATTCTGCGGATGTTGTGGTACTGGGCGGCGGTGTCGTCGGCGAGAATGCCATCGAGATGGCTGTCGGACTGGGTGCGCAGGTCACGGTGCTCGATCGCAACGTGGCGGTCCTCGATCGCCTCTCGCGTAGGTTTGGTCCAGCGCTTGAGACCGTGTACTCGACTGTGAGTTCGCTCGAGTCGCATGTGATCGCTGCCGACCTCGTGATCGGAGCTGTGCTCGTGCGCGGAAGTCGCGCCCCAGCGTTGGTCAGCGCGGAGATGATCCGCTCGATGTCATCGGGAGCGGTGGTGGTCGATGTCGCGATCGATCAGGGTGGGTGCGTCGAGACGTCGCGGCCAACAACTCATCAGGACCCGACGTTCGTGGTAGATGACGTTGTGCACTACTGCGTTGCGAACATGCCCGGTGCTGTTCCAGTCACCTCGACATACGCCCTCAACAACGCGACTCTGCCGTTCGTGTTGACGCTGTGCGACCTCGGAGTCGCCGAGGCATTGAGTGCCAACGAACACCTGCGCAACGGATTGAACGTGCGTGCGGGAATGGTGACCGAGTCACATGTCGCCAAGTCGCTCGGTTATGAATTCGTCGAGCCCACGGCAACCCTCTAAGTACGGTCTTGCCGGTCGGGACGGTATTGCGATGTTGTGTTCGGCGTATGAGTGCCGGCTGGTGTGGTTTGAGTGATGTTGGGTGTCAGACACCGAGCGCTGGGTTGGTTTGGCCCCGTAGTGCATAGCGCTCGGTGTCTGACACCGGTCGGGCCGGTTGCGATGTTGTGAGCGTCAGCGAGCAACTCGAAGGAACTCCCGAGGCCCCTTGGGCCGAAGAGTTCCCGTGAGCGTTAGCGAGCAACTCGGTTAGTGAGTGAGCGTTAGCGATCGAACGGCGTTTGCTGTTTTGCGCTGCGGTGTTTGCGATGTTGTGAGCGTTAGCGAGCAACTCGGTTAGTGAGTGAGCGTTAGCGATCGAACGGCGTTTGCCGGTCGGGACGGTTTGCGCTTGCGTTCTGCGCATGAGCGACGCCGTAGGCGTCGCGAACTCGCAGCAAAGAACTAGTGGTCGACGGCAGTTTCGGGGACGCTGATGTCTTCGAGAGCTATCGACAACTCGACGTGCTCTTCAAATAGCGACCCTTGGCGCAGCACGGCGAAGAGGGTCTTGAAGAGAATCTGAATGTCGCTCCAGAACGACCACTGGTCGATATAGATGTTGTCGTACTTGATCCGTTCGGCAATCGATGTGTTGCCACGCAACCCGACGATCTGCGCGAGACCGGTGAGTCCGGCAGGCATACGGTGGCGATCGACGTAGCCGGGGATGCGGGACTCGAAGTGTTCCACAAACGCCGGCCGCTCGGGTCGTGGACCGACCAATGACATGTCGCCGCGCAGCACGTTGTAGAGCTGCGGTAGTTCGTCGATCGCGGTCCGCCTCAGGAGCGACCCCCAGCCTGTCACGCGATCCTCGGCAAGCCACTGTGTGTCGCTTGACTTGGATGGTCGCATGGTGCGCAGCTTGAGCAGCTCGAATGACTTGTCGTGCTGACCGACACGCTCCTGGCGAAACAGGACGTCGCCTCTGTCACTGAGCCGGACACCGATCGCTGCCACGAGAATGATTGGAGAGGCGAGGAGCAGTCCGAGGCCAGAGACGAGGATGTCGAAGCCTCGCTTGAGGAGTGCGCCTAATCGAGGGTAGGCAGCGCGCTGTAGACGTACGAGCGGGTAGCCGCGCACACGGTCGGGAGAAAGGGAGTCGAGTCCAAGACCCATCTCATAGAGCCGCGGAACCACGAAGACAGACAAACCCGCGGAGGACGCCTTGCGAATCGAAGAGATCAGTCCTGGGCCGAGGACGCCGATCGGAGCGAGGATCACGCGGTCGGCCCGGTGTTCTCGAGCAACTTCGTCGATGTTGTAGAGACTCCCGAGCACGGGGCTGGCGTTGTGATCGTCGTGGGCCAGACCGGCGGTCACGAATCCGAGTACATCGACGCCATAGGTGGGTCGTGCGTTGATCTCTACTGCGAGTTCCTGAGCGAGTCGGCCGACACCAATGATTAGGACCCGTGAGCGGAGTTGTCCACGCTTCCAGGCCCGCCGCAACACCGTCGACCCGACCTGTTGGCCGATCAAGGCTCCCAGGATCACCGCACCCGCGAGCAGCATCGCGGATCCGAGCGAGGGATCCTCGATCGGCGTCGCGGCGATGATCCCGAAACCGACGAGTGCACCGAGACCGCCAGCGGCAAATACGTGTGAGACGATCGACGAGAGGTCTGGCACCATACGCGTGCGGAACAGCCCCTTACCAGCGCAGAGCACGATTACAGACGTGGTTACCGTGAGACCGCCCTGCCATGTGATGTCGAGCAGTTCAGTGGCCGCTATTCCTCCGCTCACGGTGCCCATGATCGCGATTGTGGTCAGATAGAACGCGGCACGCCGCGCGGGGTTTGACGGGGCGTTCATCCGCTCAACGGGTCGTTCATCACGGAAAGTGGGAACGGGCGCGGCCAAGTCGATCACCATGGAGGAGTCCGGTTCCCTCACTGGCGCGATCCGATGTATCGACCTAATTCCGCTCACAAACGACCTGTCCGGCTGCCCCCTCGTGTGGAGCAGTCCATGAATCACTCGGGCCAACCGTACGGTAAGTCACCGAAAAAGGTCAAGATGGCAGAGGATCTAGTTCACTCAGTGTGACCGTCCACCACAGGTCGTGTTGCCCTGGCTCCCCAGGGCGGTAATAACGGTGCACTACCATCCGATGGGAGATGGTGTCCAACAATCTCTACGAAACAGCGCAGCGGCAATTTGAGCGCGCCGCGGATCTTGTTGATCTCCCCGTGGCGTACCGCACGATTCTTAGCTCGCCCAAGAATGAGATCATCGTCAACTTCCCTGTCCTGATGGACGACGGCGCCTACCGTTTGTTTCGCGGCTATCGAATCCAGCACAACAACCTGCTCGGTCCCTACAAGGGTGGCATTCGGTTCAGCGAGTACGTCGACCTCGATGAAGTCAAAGCCCTCGCCACCTGGATGACCTGGAAGACCGCCCTGATGGGGCTTCCCTTCGGCGGTGCCAAGGGCGGCATCACGATGGACCCTCGCATGCACTCTCGCGACGAGCTCAGACGCATCGTACGGCGCTTCACCCACGCGTTGGGCAACAACATTGGCCCCGAGCACGACATTCCCGCACCCGATCTCGGTTCGAACGCAGAGGCAATGGTGTGGATGATGGACACATACGCCAATTCGGTCGATGGTGGCCAGAACGTCAAGCGGGTCGTGACCGGCAAGACGGTTGAGTGCGGCGGCAGCGTTGGCCGCGACAAGGCAACCGGACAGGGCGTGGCCTTCTGTCTCGCACATCATCTCGAACTGTCGGGTCGGGCTGTCTCCGACGTCAGCATTGCCATTCAGGGCTTCGGTAACGTCGGTGAACACACCGCCCGCGTCCTGACCGCGATGGGTGCTCGCGTGATCGCAATCGCGGACATGAGTGGAGCGATCGAGTGCAGCGATGGTCTGGATCCAGAATCGCTTTGGTTTCACGTGAACAAGACCGGTGGGGTGGTGGGCTATCCCGATAGCAGAGAGCTTTCCGCCGATGAGTTCTTCTCGGTGGATGCTGATGTGCTCATCCCGGCGGCCATCGAGAATCAGATCACGGTCGACCGCGTCGAGCGAATCAAGGCATCGATTATCGTCGAGGCAGCAAATGGTCCAACCACACCGGAGGCGGAGCTTCAGCTAATAGAACGCGGGGTCGAAATCCTCCCCGACATCATCGCCAACGCGGGCGGCGTGGTCGTGTCCTACTTCGAGTGGATTCAGAACAAGATGTCGCAGCAGTGGTCACTGGCCACCGTCGATGAGGAACTGCGCAAACTCATGTGGGATGCCTGTGATCGCGTCGAAGAAAGGCGCCTAGCATTGAGGTGTTCCCGCCGTGACGCCGCCTATGCGGTCGCACTCGATCGTCTCCGCACCGTTTATGACCAGCGCGGCATCTTTCCCTAGCACCCGTTCGGCGTTTCGCTACCAGCCCGGCAGCCAGCCCATGACGTCGACGATTACGTGGCCGGTGCCGGCGTGGTTGTAGATGGAGATCTGGCCGTTTGCGCCGACTTTGGCGATGACGAGGTTGGGGACGTCGTCGCCGGGGATGGTGTTGACGTTGGAGGCGTGTGGTTTGGGTGCGCCGGCTGGCCAGACGGTGAGGTAGCTGCGGGCGCTTGCCTGGGTTGAGGTGACGTTGCATACAACGGCGCCTGCGTTGGCGGGGACTCCGCCGACGCCGGTGACTTTGAGGTTGTGGGTGGTTTGTGGCCCGTAGGGGCTGGGCACACCTTCGCGTGTGTCGAGCAGACGGGCGGGCACCAGTGGCGCGAACAACGTGCCCGGCGGCGGTATGAGGGCCCTGCGCTGGGACGGCTTCCCCGTCTTGACGCCGGGGCGATGAAGTATGTCGAGCGGCGCGAAGTGACGGCCCAGTATCGCCGCTGAGCTCAACCCGAACCAGCGCTCGATGAAGGTCGAGTAGTAGCGGCGGTAGTCGATGGCGACGGGCACGTCACCGCGTGCGGTCAGCTTGGCGAGGTTCGGTCGCGGACCGTAATGACCACCTTTGACTTGGCGCCCGGCCACGATCATCGTCGATGCTGAACCGTGGTCGGTCCCGCTCGAGCCGTTGGCCTCGCCGCGACGACCGAATTCAGAGAACGTCATGAGCGTGACCCTGTTGGCCAGACCGGGATCGAGCCGTTGAAAGAAGGCTTCGATGCCGGCGTCGAGCTCTGCGAGCAGTTCCGCGTGGGGTTTGGCCTGGAAATCGTGGGTGTCGAAACTACCGAGTTCGACGTTGAGGATCCGCGAGCCGACGTCGAGGTTTATCAGGCGGGCACAGAGTCTGAGCTGTGCGGCCAAATCATCGTCGCCGTTCGTGCGAGACGCTGGAGCGAGCCGGCCCGCGACCTTGACCATATCGGCCATCGAATCGGCGACTACGTTGCCCAATTGACCCTTGCCATGGTTGATCTGAGCGAACCCTTTGGCAGCGTTGATGTTGTTGGTGACATGCGGATCCTTGCGGCTTGCACCCCAGAGGCTGCCGCTGGGCGGCAGACCGATAGTGTCGATCGTCTGGCCTTTCATGTGCAGCGGAGTGCCCGAGTAGCCGACCGAAACACCCGAGATCAGGTCAAGGCCCATGCGATCGACGGTTCGTCCCGCCCAACCGCTGCGAAAGTTTGGGCTTGTGCGACCGTCCATCCACTTGGCCATCGCGTTGAAGTGGCTGTGGTCATAGACCGGATCTCCGACGCCGTGCACGAAGGCCACATCGCCGCGGTCATAACGGGCCTTGAGCGAGCGCAGCGAGGGATGTAGAGCGAAACCTTTGTCGACGCGATGTGCAGTCGCCGGATTGAGCGCGAGCGAGCCGCGTAGGGAGCGGTAGCGGCTGTCGCCGATCGGTGCGACGGTATTGAGCCCGTCGTTGCCGCCCATCAGCGTCACAATCACCAATACGGCGTCTCTAGAACCCAGGCTCGGCCCGGCAAAGGCTTCGCCTACCAGCAGCCGGGGGCTGATCGCAGCGGTCCCTGCGACGGTGAGAAGTCCTTGCAGGAATCGCCTGCGGGCGACTGCATACGGAGTGTCGTATACCCGGTGGTGGGTGGTGACTGCGCTGGAGGTGGTCCGGGTATCCATGGTGTTTCTCAGATCACTTGGAAGTCGGGGCATAGCGGTCCGACTTGGATCGCGTCGTGCTTGATGAACCAGCTGTGATTGTTTTTGGCGGTACGGAACCATGATTCGAACCGGGCGCGGGTTGCGTTGGTCGGCGACCAGATCTCGAACGTGTCGAAGATCCTCTGCACGCCGGCGGCGACCGACCCGTTCTCGATTCCGGTAAAGAGTCCATGGACTTTCGGGGGGCTCCACATGTACCCCTCAAAGAAGTTGGCTCTACCCGACGAGGTCGCCGTCGATATCCAGTACTCGTTCTCCCCCCAGCCAGCGACGTTTGGCGGCTCGAAGAGGGTCATGCCCATCGGAAGCGTGCGCCACCAGAGGTGAGGGTCGCTGAGCGGTACGCCGGTGACCTTCAAGAAGGCGACCGTGAGTTCGACGGGGTTGCGGATCAGGGCGTTGCGGCTGACAGGTGCCCAGAAGTCGTTGTGCAACAGAATGGCACGCAGCAGTGCCTTGCAGTTCATGTTCGAGTTGATGAACGTGGTCGCGAGTTCGTTGACCAGAGCGTTCGAGGGGTGGTCGTGCGCGAACCACTTCCACATCTTCCGGGCGACATGGCGTGCCGTCGCTCGTTGTTTCGAGCCGTTAACGAGCTCGGTGATCGTGTCGCGGGCATCCCAGTTCTGCCGCTTGCCGAACAGGGTTTTTTGGCCGGTGTCGTGATGTTCTGGATAGAAACGGTAGGTGCTGTCGGTGAAGCCCTTGGCCGCGTTCCAGCCAACGACGTTGTGTCCCGTCCAAGCCCGTGACATGGCGACCACGTCCGCTTCGGTGTACTCACCGACACCAACGGTGTGCAGTTCCATCAACTCTCGGCCGAAGTTCTCCTGCACCTCGCCCTTACGGTTCGACTCGTTGTCGATGTAGAGCAACATTGCTGAGCTCTTCGAGACATTCCACAGCAGGGTCTCGAAGTTGCCCAACCCTTTGTTGCGGAAGATCTTTTGTTGCGCCCACATCGCCTGGATGTCGTGGACCTTCTCCTGGCTGCACGCGAAGTGGTTATGCCAAAACAGGGTCAACTTCTCCTCGAGCGGAGTCGGGGACTTGACCATCCGTCGATACCACCAGTCGATCATGTCCTCGAACCCACCCCACTGGTTGGTGTAGGTGAGGTTGGGAACGTTGAGAGGTTTCGAGGCCGAGAAGTCGAGCGCCTTGTTGACCGCCGCGGTACGGGACAGCCCTTTGTAGGCGTTGATCTTCCCTCGTGGTGCCGTGAAGCCAACTCGGCGCAGGAAATGGATTGCGTCGGACTCACTCAGTGCCACGGTCACTCCTGATCGACGTGCTGCCCGCATCGTGACCTGGGTCTGTTGACCCATGTCTGATTTACCATCGGCCGATGGCGAGTCGATCTTGAGGGTTCTGCGAGTCGAGACGCGCAACGCTGAGGTGTGTTAGCGCAGCGCCTCTGCCACGATCTGCATCGGGTGTGCGACGCGGACGCCTGCGTTCGCCAGATGTATAGAACAGCCGGGGTTGGCACTCGCGACGATGTCGGGCGCCGCTCTTTCAATGCTTTCGAGTTTGCGTGCGCGAATGCTGCCGGCGAGTTCGGGCTCCAGAACCGAGTAGGCGCCACCCGCGCCACAACACAGGCCTTCGTCATCGAGTTCGACGACATCGGCCGAAAGTGCCGCGAGCACCGTGCGCACCGGCAGGTGGGCCTTTTGAACGTGGCGGAGATGACATGGATCCTGAATCGCGACCCGTAGGCCGGTCGCATCG
This sequence comes from Acidobacteriota bacterium, assembly GCA_022562835.1. GTDB lineage: Bacteria > Actinomycetota > Acidimicrobiia > Acidimicrobiales > SHLQ01 > JADFOM01. The sequence goes on from JADFOM010000072.1 coordinate 7,715, forward strand.
AGGTCGAGAAGGTCGATGCGGGGTGCGAGCCATTCGGATACGTCGACGACGCGCTCGACGAACTCATGTGCTGCGGGTGTGTCGAGAAGCCGGCCGTAGTCTTTTAGAGCGGCACCGCAACCTGCTGAGTTGACCAGAATCGGTCGGTCGAGAGGCATTGCCTCAATCGTCGCGAGCGCGTACTTGCGTGCGGTTGGGGTGAGACCGGCGTGAGTGTGCAACGCGCCACAGCAAGCAGCGCCCGCTCCGGTTGGAGTTACCCCTGCACCGGTCGCCTCGATCACCTTCTTGGTAGCGACGTGCACGTCGCGCTGCCATGCATCCATAACGCAGCCGGTGAAGAGGTACACGTCGTCGCCGCTGCTCTGCAGTGTCGGCCGCCTGATCGGCAACCTGGCGGGCAGGCCGAGTCGTCGCGACGGCACGAGGCGGAACCGCTGAGCGACCGCCAGCAGCGATGAACCTGCGAGCAGCAGTCGGTGATGTCCGAGCACCGCCATCGCAGCCCTTTGCCAACGCGGCGTGATCGCGGTTCCAGCGGCGAGTGCCGTGCGTGTGTCTTCCATCAAATGGCCGAACGGCACGCCAGACGGGCAGGCGGTCTCGCATCCGCGGCACTGCACACAGCTGGTCATCGCTTCCACGAACTCTTCGGTGATCGGGGCGCCCCCGTCGTTGACGGCGCGCATCAGAGTTATCCGTCCGCGCGGCGAAGCCGCGTCAACGCCGGTTACGCGGTAGGTCGGACAGTCCGGTAGGCAGAGACCACACGAGACACACGTATCGAGTTCGGCGCGATCGAGGTTGAGCTCGATGCGACTCATGGTGTTCCTTGGAGTACATCGCGGCCCGGGTTGAGCCGACCGTTCGGGTCGAATCGCTGTTTGATCGCCCGGTTGAGTGCCACGACCGACTTCGACGGAGTTCTCGGCCTCGCCTCGCTGTGGGCGTGGACGGTGCCGACGCCGACCTCAGCCAGGAATGGTCCGTCATCGACCGGGCCGATGTCGGCGGGATGAACCGAATGTGCGTACGGAGGCAACACGGGATGTGTTGTGTCGGACCAGTTTCCGAGCGCGTCGAGCGCCGAGAGCGCAACCTCGACGTCGACCCCTATCCCGCAGAGATGCACCCAGGTCGTCTTACCGTCCCAGAGAATGCTGTGAGCGACCGAGGCGCTGTTCAAGACCGAGCTGAAGTTGACGTCTCGTGCCGAGAACCAGGTCTCGACGGGTGCGATGGGCCGTGTGCGCAGCGTGACCTCAGCGAAGAGTCCGAGCGTTCCGATCGAGCCGACCATCAGCCGACACAGGTCGAAACCGCTCACGTTCTTGACGGTTCCGCCCCCGGCAGAGACGACCTGACCGTCCGCGCCTACGTAGCGGATGCGCAACACGCTGTCGCGGACGTGTCCACGGCCGAGCCGATCGACACTCGACGCTCCTACAGCCAGAACCCCGCCGATCGTCGCCTCCGCGGCTTCACCCAGCGCGGTGCGTTGGCCTGACTCGGCCAGGTACTCGTGCAGCGTTGAGATGCTCGTGCCTGCTCGCACCGTAACGGTCATCTCCTCGGGCTGGTACTCGACGATGCCGTCGGGCGCGCGCAACAGTCTGGCGGTGGGGTCCACCAGACCACCGATATACCAATGGCTACGGGAACCCTCGATAGCGACTGGGTCGGTCGGGCCGACCAGCGACGCGAACTCCGCGATGTGAGGATCGGTATCGCTCATCCCCACACCCCGTCATGGCTTGCCGCTGACAGAGCAGCGATGTCGGCGCAGCTGTGCGCATCGGGCAGGACCTTGCCGGGATTGAGTCGGCAGTGTGGGTCGAAGGCCGACCTCAGCAGAGCCTGCTGAGCCATGTCGGCGTCCGAGAACTGAAGGTGCATGTATTCACGCTTTTCAACACCGATGCCATGTTCACCGGTGAGTACCCCTCCGACCGCCAATGATGCCTTGATGATTGCAGCGCCCGCGGCCTCGACGCGTTCGGATGTGCCGGGCGTTCGGGCGTTGTACGCGATAATCGGGTGCAGGTTTCCGTCGCCAGCATGAAACACGTTCAGCACCGTGAGTTCGTAGCGGGTGCAGATCGCATATATTTCGTCGAGTACTTCCATCAGGCGACCGCGAGGGACCACGGTGTCGTGCAGGTAGTAGTTCGGCTCGATACGGGCCACCGCACCAAACGCGCTCTTGCGACCCTTCCAAAGAAGTGCCCGTTCGGCCTCGTCGGCAGCGATGCGGACGTTGGCCGCACTGTGTGCTGCTGCGATCGCCGCGATCGCGTCGGCCTGCGCGGCAACTCCGCCTTCTAGTCCGTCGACCTCGCAAAGCAGTACGGCGGCCGCGTCGCGGGGGTACCCGGCGTGAACGAAGTCCTCGACGAGGTCGATGCAGCGTTGGTCCATCATTTCGAGTGCAGCCG
>JADFOM010000403.1 GCA_022562835.1 Acidobacteriota bacterium
GCCTGCAGCGGCCTTGGACGTAAAGATTCCGGTCGATTCGATCACTACGTCGATCCCGAGGTCGCCCCAAGGCAGATCCTCGGGGTTGCGTTCGGACAGGACCTTCAACTTCTTCCCATCGACGACAATGCCATCACGAACGGCTCGCACCTTGGCATCGAGGCGACCGTGCACCGAATCGTACGAAAGCAAATGTGCCATCGTGTCGATCGAACCAAGGTCATTGACCGCTACAAAGTCGATCGGTGCGCCCGAGGCCTTCGCTGCGCGGAAGAAGTTGCGACCGATCCGGCCGAAACCGTTGATGCCGACACGAACTGTCATTGACTATCTCCTGTCGTGGTGCTGTGACCACTTATTTGATTGGGTTTGTTGGACAACATGCGATCCCCAACCTGTAGAGGTGATGGGGCACGCACTTCTTGCAAGGCTACTTCTTGAGATCGCGGTGGATGGTAAGCGGGGCAAATCCGCGGCTGGTGAGCCTCGCTGCGATTTCTTCAGCAATCGCCACGGAACGGTGATGTCCACCGGTGCACCCAAACGCAACCGTCAAGTAAGACTTGCCCTCCGCGACATATGCGGGCAGCAACATCTCGAGCAAGGCGTCGAGCCGCTCGAGAAACTCTGAAGTGCCCTCGAAGTCGAACACGAAGTCGCGCACCTCCGCATCGGTGCCACGCAACGGGCGCAGGGTCTCATTCCAGTATGGGTTCGGAAGGAATCGACAGTCGATCACCAAGTCCACATCGCGCGGCAATCCGTGCTTGAACCCGAAGCTGGTCACGGTTACCTGCATGGTCGAGTCGAGATCTGGGTTGGCGAAGATGCCGACGATCCGTGCCTTCAGTTGGTGCACGTTTAGATCGGTTGTGTCGATGACCAGGTCGGCGATCTCACGTATTTGGGTGAGCGACTCACGTTCGGCCCGAATCGCGTCTCCCAGCGTCCTGCCCTCGGCAAAGGGGTGCGGGCGCCGAGTGCTCTCATAACGCGCTACCAGCGAGTCGTCGTTCGCCTCGAGAAAGGCGACCTTCATCTCGGGCCTGTCCTCGCGTAGCGTGTCGAGCGCATCGATGAGCCGAGCGGGATCGGTCTCGGCACCAACCGAGAGCGCCAATCGTCCACTTGCAGCCTTGGGGCTTTCCTCCAGGGCCGCGATCGAGCCCACGAGGCTCAGCGGCATGTTGTCGACCACATACCACCCGAGGTCCTCGAGCACGTTGCCGACCTGCGAGCGCCCCGCACCGGACTGACCTGTGATGACCAACAATTCGTTCACGTCTGCAGAGAGTACTGGTTCGTCTGGGTCGGTCCGTTCCTGCGGTGGGGTCGACACGCTATTCGTCCAGCTCAGTCGCTCCACCCGCCGCTGTCGGGTCGATGAATTGTCGTCCGCCGGGATAGCGCGCAACGCACACCATTAGTGAGCGGCGGATCCCTACTAGCGGCGCCAGCTCCACTCGCGGTGCAATGCTGTTGTCACTCGCGTACGCCTCGAACTCGTTCGCACACAGGAACAGCGCTGTTGACTCGAGGTCGGTCGCGTCGATTGCTTCGTGGAGATCCATTGGTGTCGTCTTCACAGCAACTACCTCCGCGTCGTGAGGTTGCGCGCACGGCACTTTCAAGACGTTTGTGTGAAACGGGCTGGCGGCATCGAAGTCCCCGATGATGATGCAATCGCCCTCGACTACCGATGCGGTCGAGGTCTCGACACCCGGCAGTCCTGTCGTTTTCGTCACGGATGAGGTCGTATCGGTCGCAGCCGTCGAGTCGGAGTCGTCGCCACGACCAAGAACCATCAGCGAGGCACCGATCAACAGACTCACACCAGCCAGCGCTCCTGCGTAGAGCATCGGCTTCGGCATCCGAGGCCGAGACACCGGTCGTTCATCAGCGGCGGATCTGGCTGGTTCGCTCAGCGCCGCTGGATTCGCGGGACCCCCAAACGGTCCGATGGCGGGAAGTCGGCGTTCGCGAGGGGGCGCAGGCGCCGACCTGTC
>JADFOM010000073.1 GCA_022562835.1 Acidobacteriota bacterium
TGGTGAAACGTTCAGTGGCGCTAGATGATCAATTCTTTGGTGAGGGCGCGACAGTTATCGACGAACGAACAGCGGTTCAGTTGACATGGCGAAGCGGCCGAGCACTCGTCTACAACACCATGTCGTTACGCCAGATCGGCGAACACACTTACGACGGTGAAGGCTGGGGGTTGTGCCGCGACGATGACCGTCTCGTCATGAGCGATGGGTCCGACACGTTGACGCTGCGCGATCCACTCGACTTCTCGGTCGTCGGTTCGCTGCAGGTCACCCGCGATGAACAGCCCGTTGACAAGATTAACGAACTCGAATGTGTCGGCGGCGACGTCTATGCGAATTTACACACGACCGATGAGATCGTCCGCATCGATCTCGACAACGGCGAGGTCGTCACCACCATCGACGCCGCAGGTCTGTTGACCGACGAGGAATTGGTCACAGCCGGTGTGCTCAACGGGATCGCCTATGACAGTGGTGACGGGACGTTCCTTCTGACGGGGAAAAACTGGCCATGGATGTTTCGCGTCCAATTCGTCTGAAGTCACCCTCGGACGCCAATTCGGTCAGCTCAGACCCATCATCTCCGCGATCCCATAACTGTGACCGGCTGTGTAGCCACCGTCGACGGGCAGCGCAACACCGGTGACAAACGAGGCGTCGTCGCCCGCCAGGAATCGGGCAGCACCGGCGATCTCTTCTGGCTTTCCGAGCCGACCGAGCTTGTGTTGCGCGATGATGTCTTCTCTGAAGGGAAGAGCGTCGAGCACACCGCGCAACAGCGGCGTATCTATGAAGCCAGGGCAGATGCAGTTGGCACGGATGCCGATTCGACCGTAGTCGTTGGCCAGGTTCTTGGTTAGCAGCACAACCCCGCCCTTCGACGCGTTGTAGGTCGAGCCGGCCTCGCAACCCTCAAGTCCTTCGACGCTTGCGATGGTGATAATGCTTCCGGAGCGTTGCTTAATCATCGGCTCAAGCGCCGCACGAATTGTCAGCATCGTGCCCCGTAGATTGATGTTTTGTACCCGGTCCCACTCCTCGATATCAATTAGGTGCAGTGGCCCGCCACCGGCTACGCCGGCCGCGGTGACGACCACATCGATCCGGCCGTGGGTCTCGGCGACCTGTGCGATATGCGCCGCTTGTGCGTCGGCGTCGGTGACATCGACGGTCACCAGCTCACCGGGAAACCCGTCCAACGAGTTGAGGTCGCTGCCCACCACCTCGCTCCATCCGCTGCGAAGCGCTGCGCACATGCCAGGCCGATCCCCGAAGCCGCACCAGTGATGACCACGACCTTGCCGTCCATCGATCCCACCATGTTTCCCTCTTGTCTAGCTCGGTCATTAATGCCGTGCGCAGGCTGACACGACGCGTCGGTCCGTGCAAGATCAATGCGTCGCAGGTCACCCGGCCGACGTCGCTGCTTCGTCCCAATGTCGTTGCAGTAGGGCCGCTGTCGACGCCGCGTGCTGCGGGCTTTCATAGCGGGTTCTCGGCCAGAAGAACCCCTTCAGTCCGTCCTTGGCCCGGCGGGGCACGACGTGAACGTGGAGGTGCGGGACGCTTTGAGAGACCGTGTTGTTCATCGCGACGAATGTGCCAGCGGCTCCGAGCGCGGCGGGCATTAGCGCACTGAGGCGTTGTACCTGGGTAAAGAACCCGCCAACAGCGTCGTGCGGAAGGTCGGCGAGGGTCTCGTGATGTTCATCGGGGACCACCAACGTATGACCGACGAAAAGCGGGATGCGATCCAAGAAGGCTGTAACGCCAGCATCTCGGAACACGATGTCGGCTTTGGATCGACCTGCGACAATCGCACAAAAGGCGCACGTGGCGCTCACATCGACAGTCATTGACGGATCGTATCCGACGCCGCGGGTCAGCTCAGTGTGAAGTAACCGGCAACGGCGTCATGTGCTGTGTCGAGTTTGACCTTCGCCTCGGGCATGCCTCCGAATTTTCCGTGGCTCCAGCGCACCTCGACGTGGCCCTCGGTCGCGCTGCGACGCCCGTCGTGTCGGTCGACCATGTCCGCGCGCCAGCGCACTAGTGGCTGTCCGGCGGGGTCGGCCCAGGCATCGAAGGTGCGTAGTTCGAAGGCATTGCGAAAGTCCCATGGTGTCCCGACCCGGTAACGCAACGGGGCTGCATCAACCGAGGCACCGAGCACGAAGTAAGGGGACGCCTGCAAACGGATGATCCGCCAAAACATTTCCTCGCGATCGGTGGCAGTGCACATCGCGTCGAGCCAGCGCTGCGCCGACCCTCTCGCGACCGCCAAGGTGAAGTCGTTGTACGCGTTCTGCGATAATCCGGGCCATAGGCCTCGGCTCGAACCCGCCTTGATCACCGAGCGGTCCTCAGCGCTCAATGCGGTGACATCGGCGGGCAGGTCGTCTAGACCGGCCTCTGCTCTATATGTCTCATAGAGGGCCTGATATGCCTCAGGCGCTACGACGCCGAACCAGTCCTCTCGATCGCCACGCCTTTCGGCGAGAAGCCGGTCGAACAGATGGGCCGGTGCGACGTTGTGCAAAATATTCGACCCGTATTTGCAGCTCACGAGATAGACGTGATCGATGCGCAGGTCGACCGGCACCTGTTCGTAGCCGGGAGGCCGATGGGGTCCCTTCCATTCGATCGTCCATGGAGGACGACCGCGTAGACCGTCCTGAGCGCGGGCGAAGGTCGCTCCGTTGTCCCAGGCCAGCTCGAATTCGGCGAGATGGTCGCCCGACTCATACGCGGCGGACAGCCGATCGAAGTGGGCTTCAGCAACGTTGAGAATGTGGCCTGGGCGAACCTCGAGTGCTTGTTTGAGATCGCGGTAGCCAAGCATGCCAAGACCGGTGACGATCTCGGTTATCTCGGTGCGCAGTGACGCCACTAGCTGTCTTCGGTCTCTTCGAACAGCGGCGACATACGAATCTCGAACGCCGCCTGTTCTTCGTCGAGGTCGTCCTCGGTCCACACCGTCAGAGTTTCCGGGTACACATCCACTGCGAGACCGGTGGCCGATATCCACAGCAACAGTGCGTCGGCCCAGCGCTCCTCAAGCAACGCAGCGCGTGTAGCGACCAGTTGGCTTTGAGACGAGAACGTCGACGGCGACTCGTTTGCAACCAACTCGAGTGCGAGCAGACGTGAGATGACCGTGGCGTTCTCCGCGAGGAAGATTCGTGGCTCTTCGCCCCGCACGACAGCAAACGCACCGATCGCCTCCGGCGCGAGCCGCTCAGATCCCATCGAATTCGGGTTTGTGCAGATCGGTCGGTGGCTTCGCGTCGCCGCCATCGGCGGAGTAGTCCGCGAGGCGTTGTTGACCTGCCTCGGCGAGCATCTCTACCGCGTCAAAGATGAGCCCGTTGCCCATCCCGGTGCGTAGCGCCTTGTGACCAGCGCTGCCCGAAGCTGGGAGATGTGTTGTGATCAGAAGATAGCGGTGACCACTCTCATCGCCCGAACCGTCGCGTACGGCGGCGCGACCGAGCGATTTCCACAAGGTGTCGGTGCGTCTAAGACCAGCTCTTCCCGAGGTAAATGCACCGGAAACGTCGATGTGCCAAACCGAACCGTCGGCGGTCTTCGCGACGAAGTCGATCTCGGCGCCGGAGGGTTGGCGCTTTTTCTCGGCTATTACCTCGAAGCCACATTCGCTGAGAACCAGCGATGCGATCTCCTTGGCTTTTCGCCCCTCGCGCACCGCACGCGCCTGGCCGTCCTCGGCATCGGACGCTGGCTCGGGCACCGCTGGGAGATAGACGCTGAAGCGCTCGCGTCGAGCCGAGCTGTCGTCTAGACGTTCACGCTCGGTTCTCAGGCGGTCCTTGGCGGCATCGACGTAGTCCCGGTCGGTGTCAAAACCTACGTAATGCCGATCGGTGCGTAGCGCGGCCATCGCCGAGCTACCCGACCCCATGAACGGATCGAGGACTAGATCGCCTCGGAACGTGTAGAGGTCGATCAGCCGACGAGGAAGTTCGACCGGGAAAGGTGCTGGATGGCCGACTCTGGTCGCCGATTCGGTCGCGATTTCCCACACATCGGTGGTCGCATCCATGAAGTCTTCCTTGAACATGGAGCCATCGGCAGGGAGGTCCGCCGCAGCGCGTTCGCGGCGGCTGTGCGCCCGGGCGAAACGACCCTTCGACGCAACGATCACGCGTTCGGTCGTATCGCGCAGGACAGGATTGGAAGCGCTCTGAAACGAGCCCCACGCACAAGATCCGTTGAGCCCCTTTCCCTTTTGCCAGACAATCTCGCCGCGCAGGAGCATGCCGAGACGGTCCTGGAGGATGTGTATGACATCGGACGAGAGCGAGCGATAGGGCTTGCGTCCGAGATTTGCGACGTTGACAGCCATACGCCCACCGGGTTCAAGCTTGGCGAGACAACCGGCCAACACCGCCTCGAGCATCTCGAGATACTCGACATAACTGGCGGGTACGTGTGCTTCGGTCAGATCGGCCTCGTATTGTTTGCCGGCAAAATATGGCGGCGAGGTAACCACAAGAGCCACCGAATTGTCGGCCACGACGCGCTCATCGGCCAGGATCTCTCGAGCATCACCGACGAAGATCTCGTCGACGCACACAGGCGGAGTGATCGATTCGTCATCGGAGATGATGGGGGCCGGGAATCGTTCGTAGAAATCGCTCGCATCGTGACCCTCACGTTTGGACGTGCCGAAGTCACTCGTGCGCGTTCCCCGCCGGGTCCTAGCCATGACCACACCCTAATCGGCCCCTCTGACAGTGCCCGCCAAGGCATGCAGATGTCTGCGCCAGCGGTCGTTACACTCCAACGTTCCATAGGGACGCCGTCTTCCTGCTGTAGGTCGTTGCGGCGGTACCACTGGTGCCTCGCCAATCGGCCATCGGTCGACCAAGATGGCGTTGTGGAGGAAAGGCGGTCGCGATGTCGAAATCGGGCGATCATGTCGTATCCATCGACCAGAATGACTGCTGGGATCTGCTCAGTAGTCACCGGGTCGGTCGAGTCGCGGTGACCATTCGCGGTCATCCGATGATCTTTCCCGTCAACTACGTGGTCGATGACTCCATGGCTGACCGTTCCATCGTCTTCCGCACAGCGGATGGCAACAAGCTCGATGGTCTCCTGCATGGGCCCAGCACGGTCTTCGAGATCGATGAGTTCGATGGCGAGAACCGCCGCGGCTGGAGCGTGGTGGCTGCGGGAACCTCCAATGTCATGACGTCGGGATCCGCCCAGCGAGGTGCTCTAGACGCCAAGACGTGGCGTGAGCTCGATACGTGGGCGTTCGACGAAATGTCCTTTGCGGTGAGACTCACCCCCACCTCGGTAAGCGGTCGACGCGTCGGCTAGGCCCAAACCACAACCTGGACAACCTGGACAACCTGGACAACCTGGACAACCTGGACAACCTGGACAAACGGGCAGCCGGACGGCCACCTAGCCTCAGTCGTCGACCAGTCCCGACGGACGAAACACGATAACCGGACGCGTCGCTTTGCGGACGAGGCGTGTCGCCACACTACCGAGGGCGATGCGTCTCAAGCCCGTTCGGCCGTGGGTGGTCATGACAACAAGGCTGTTGGGAATCGCAGATCCGGCGATCGCATCGGCAGGGTTGTCGTCGTGCAACACCTCCCACTCAATCTGAACATCGTCAGCATCGGTAATCATCTTGGCCAGATTGCGCAGATGGCTCGATTCGCTCGACTGAGGATCATCACGGACGGCTCTCCTCATCGATACAACTGCGTCCGGCTTGATGACCGCGACCAGCCAAAGCGGGACACCCAAACGACGGGCCCACGCCAAGCCCAGTGGGATTGCCTCCTCAGACTTCTTCGACCCGTCGGTCGGAACAACGACGCGGTCGACGTCGAGAGCATGGTCGACATCGCATTTTGCACCGACCAACATCACCGGCCGACCCGACGCGCGCACCACCGTCTCCGCGGCGGACCCGACATAACGATCGTGACGATAGATATGCCCCGATGTCGCCATGACCGGCATTGTGTCTTCGTCACACTCTGCCGCGATCGCACTCGGCGCGTGAGTGCTGACAATCACACTCGACGAGATCGGTCGAAAGGGCAACGTGGCCTTCACGATCTCCAGGTAGGCCTTGCGATCGTCTCGCTGGTCTCGGCGAGACACAATCGAAATAAGCTCAAGGGCAAGCCCTTCGCGTTCTGCAAGAGCAGCAGCGACGCTGATCGCACGCTCCGCCAATTGTGATCCATTAAGCGGCACCAGCAAGTGACCAAATGCTGTCAGACGCTCGCGCGTAGACCCCGATTGGGCTACCGGCAACGGTACAGAACCCATGGTTTCCTTCCCGCAACCCGCTAAGGGATTGCCCATGACTTGATTGCACCCCTTCGTGAGGCCGCTCGCTAGAGGCAAAGGTCCCGGCCGATCATCGCCGACCCGCACAGCCATCGAGCGAGGCCAGACGCGCTAGGCCACGCAGGCCACTAGGCCTAGTGGAACAAGTGCCTCCGGCTCTTCATTCCAGTCTCAGAGTTGCCGATGGCAGTACATGAATATCAGACCGAACTCGCGCGCCTCTGCGCTGCTCACACTCTTCGCATTGCTCGCATCGGTCGTGACCGCCATCGCGCTGGCCCCGCCCGCATCCGCGGCTACCCCGGTAGCAACGGTCGGATTCTCCAACGTTCCCTCGCCACAGATGATTGGAGAGGACTTCTCCTTCACCGTGACCTTCGACAACACTGGGCCCGCCTCTACCGACACCGGCTTCGGCCCCTACATCGATCTCGTGCTTCCCACCGCCGGTGGTGACGGCGACGGCGACGGCATCTCCTTCTCTTCAGCGAACTACATCGGCGCAGCCGTGCCCAGTTCGATGGTCGTGTTTGACGCGGCTGGCGAGCTCGTCCATCCGCTCACGGGTCTAACCGTCGCTGGAGGCATCGAGGGCGATCAGCTCGTCGTGTTGCAACTGCCCTTCGGTAGCTTCACCGTCGACCAGCCCATCATCCCCGTAATTGTCACCGCGACGTTGTCAGGCGACGCGAACGTCAACGAAGCCGACCTTGAAATGTCAGCGATCGGTGGGTTCCTTTACGGCGACATTCCGACGGGTATACCCGGGGTCGACACGATCCTCGGATCGTCGACGACCGCAGACGTGACCCCTGCAATCCTCGAGGTCCGCAAGGAGTACCTCGGCCCAGAGAGTGAGACCAGCACAGGCCCGAGTTTCCCGCGGCGATACCGCGTGATCGCCGACATCGCCGACGGACTCACCGTCGACAACCTCGAACTGACGGATCTGGTTCCCGAGTCGCTCGCCTATCTCGGAATAGTGTCGACAAGCGGTGGGCCAGCCACCTACACCAACGAACCGTCGGTTGGCGTTGTTTCGACCGGTGGCGAGGTATCGGTCCTTTTCAGTTCGGCAACTGGCACGAGCTCGGACGCTGATGCAATTTTCACATGGGAGTTCTTCGTTGCTGATCTGGACGCTTCGGCCGCTCCGGTCATCAACGCGACGACCGGCAACGATGTCGACGCCAACAACAACGTCGCCGCGGTTTACGACTGGACCCCCAGCGACCTAGACGATCCGGTTGTCGACGACGCCGCCGTGGCGTCGCCAGGACCCGAACACACCCTCTTCCAGAAATCGATCGCGATCCAAAAAGGCGGCGCAATCAGCGACGACACCGGTAATGCGGGCCTGACGCCTGGCGACGAAATCACCTACTCCCTCAACTTCCAGATCAGCGACTACTTCACGTTCGATGACCTCACGATCACCGACGTATTGAACTCGGGTCTCGCATACGTGCCCGACTCGTTCGAGCTAGATGTAGCGGATCGCAACGGCACCCTCACGAGTTACTCCATCAACGCGAGCGACATCGACGTGAGCGTGCTCGACATGCCCTGTGGCAGCGGTCCCGACAGCGGATCGACCCAGCTCGAAATCGCACTGAGCGACGCAATGGCGACCGCAGACCGCGTCTCGGGCAACGCCACCCAATCAGGCATTCTCGTCGGCGGCGAGGTCGGCGGCACCGCCGACCAGACCCCCGATTTCACGGCCGCGACGGGCACGATCACGTTCAGGGCCGACGTGCTCTACGACTACGCCTGCCCACCCCCCTCCGGCGACGACTCGATCGACCAGAACGACTGGATCGACAACACGGTCGAAATCGATGGGCGGATTCTCGACAACACAACCGGTACGCCGACCGGCTTCCGCGAGGCCGACACGAGCGGGAACTCGATGCGCATCTTGGCGGGTTCACTGTCCAAGTCGGTGTATGCAAAGAACGGCGACACGGGCGCGGACTTCAGCCACTTCGCACCTGGTGACACGATCACCTATCGCCTGCAATACACCATCCCCTCCAGCGCAATGGAGGACTTCAAGCTGACCGACTATCTGCCACTTCCGGTGCTCGACGCCGACGAGATGTTGTCGACCGATTGGTCTACGCCAGATGGCGTTTCTCCGCCCGCCGGAACCGTCAAGTTCGGTGCCACCGACACGTTCAGTCAGCCCCAGATCAGCGGAGGCGCCGGCGCCCCGAACCCCGGGCTGTCACACGATTCCGACGGCAACTCATTCGAGCTCGACTACGGCACATACAACGGCGACCAGGATAATCCGTCCAAGATGGACCTGCTGTTCACCGCGACGATCAGCAATGACCCGTTCACCGATGGCCTGCTGCTCACGAACCAGGCCCGCGCCGAATTCAACAACAGTTTCATCGAGGCGTCGACCGACGACGGGATCGTGCAGTTCATCCTCGACGAGCCCGAACTCAACATCATCAAGGGCGTCGTCGCGTCGGACAACCCCAGCGGCGTGTTCAGCCCAGCGCTCGTGCTGCCCGACGGCGGTGACGGCATCATCTCCTCGGACGAGTTGGCGGCATCCTCTATCGACACCGACATCAGCCAACTCGATGCCGGCGACACCGTGTCGTTCTCGATAGTCATCGAAAACACTGGGTCGGCTAATGCGTTCGACGTGACGATCGCCGATGATCTGCCCAGTTACCTCGAGAATCCAACAAACGTGGTCGCCGAACGCGGTGACGGAACGTCGATGAGTTGGATCGGTGACAGCGGCGCCAACGTCGGCGCGGACCTTTTCAGCGCCAACGGCATCGTGCTCGACGACCCAAACCCTGACGGCAGCCTTGCCCCGTACAGCCCGACGAGTGGCGAAAACCTGGTGATCATCGGGTTCGACGCGACCCTTGCTGCCGATACCCGCACAGGTGACACCATCGTCAACGAGGCGGAGATAGCCGCGTACGCCGGAGCCGAGGCCGGCCCAACCCACAACGGTTCGACCGATGACGCCACCATCGACATCGTCGACCCCGAGATCGTAAAGACCGACAACGGCGATCTCGAGCGCATCGGCGATCAGTTCAACTACACGGTGACAATGACCGTGCCCGAAGGTTTCACACGTGACGCAGAGCTAGTCGACACACTCGACCCGGGTCTCGCGTTCGTTTCGGTCGACTCGGTGGTGGGCGACGCTGTCAGCACAAGCGCAGCCGGCGGCTTCGCTGCCATGGCGGGCAACGCCGCCATCACCGCGCAGGGCGGAGGAGCACAGAATGTAGCCCGCAGGATGACAATCGACCTCGGCGATCTGACAAGAGTTGTCGGCGACACGCCGGGCACGATCACGGTGGACTACACGGTCGTCGTAATAAACGACGGCAACAACCGCGGGAGCACACGAAACAACTCAGCGGTGCTGCGCTGGGATCCGGGCTCGGGCATTCAGTCCGTACAGACCAACGCCCCGAACGTGCGGATCATCGAGCCGACCCTTGAAGTTCTCAAGACCTCGAACTCTGCGACCGGCACACACGACGCCGGCGACTACATCGACTACACGGTCACGGTCCGCCACACCGGTTCGTCAAACTCCGACGCGCACGATGTGACCTTCAGCGACGTGATGCCGGCCGGAATGATCTACCAAAATGATCTTGTGGTCTCGGGATATGCCCCGACCTCCTATGACGACAATGCTGGCGCAGGTCCAATCTCTGCTA
>JADFOM010000074.1 GCA_022562835.1 Acidobacteriota bacterium
GTCCCGTGTTGCTCATGCGCAATAGGGCGGGGTGCGTCCCGCGCTATTGGCTGTGAATCGCCGCTTAAGGTATCTTTCATACATGGGAATCTTGCGTGGTGAACAGACTGCATCGGCGACCGTTTTCGTCGATGAGTACGTGAACGCCGGCCTACCTCGGGTGTGCGCGCTCAGTGGCGAACCCTCTACGATGCAGCTGCGATCGGAGAAAACGATCGACTCTCCCAGCGCTGGTTGGTTATTTTTGATTCTGTTCGGCCCCGTTGGATGGGTGATCGTTGCGTTGGTATTCCTCACCGGTCGTCGTGGCAAGCTCACAGGTTCATTACCGATGGATGAGGTGCACTACCTGGCAGCGAAAGCGCGCCGCCATCGGTCTTATTTAGTGTTGCTGTTCGGGCTGGCGATTCTGGTGTGCGGACTGTTGGCAGACCCAGTGGTGCCCCTTGCCTTCTCAGGGGTCCTTGCTGCGGTCACGCTCTTCGCTGGGTGGGTCTTGCATGTCATCGAATCGATGCGACGTCCGGCGATCGACCTCGATGCCTCCGGGCGCTGGGTGATGATCTACAACGTGCACCCCGAGTTTGCCCGCGCCTGTCGCGAGATGGCACCGCGTAGGGCCCGCGCCACATCGCGCGGCTGAGCGTCGCTCCCATTCAACGGGTGTGACGCGACACGTACGTGTAGCGTCGGTGTCGATGGCCGATCAGACACAATTCGCCGAGTTGGCGATGCCGCTTATGGACACGCTGTACTCGGGCGCGCTTCGAATGACCCGCAATCGGTCGGATGCTGAAGACCTACTCCAGGAAACCTACCTCAAGGCGTACCGGGCGTTCGGTTCGTTCACCGACGGCACCAACCTGAAGGCGTGGATGTACCGGATCCTCACCAATACCTACATCAACATGTACCGGGCCAAACAGCGTCGACCCGAACAGATCGAGCTGGTTGAGGGAGAGGAGTTCTATCTCTACCACCGGCTCTCGGGTGGCGACCGTGCGGTACTTGGGCGCAGCACCGAGGATCAGATCCTCGATTGGGTGACCTCCGCCGAGGTTGTGGACGCTCTCGATGCACTACCCGATGGCTACCGCGAGGCGGTACTACTGGCAGACGTCGAGGAGTTCTCCTACAAGGAGATCGCCGAGATGCTCGACATCCCTATCGGCACTGTGATGAGTCGCATTCATCGGGGAAGAAAGCGCCTCCAGCAATTGTTGTACGAGTTCGGAAGCGAGCGAGGTCTCGTCGCCGATCAGTCGCCTTCAGCTACCGAGGTGTCGTCGTGAGTACATCGAAATCCGCAGACAGCTGCAATGACGCGGTCACCGTCTTACACGAGTATCTCGACGGCGAACTGACCGATCAACGGCGCAACGCAATCATCACCCATCTCGACGACTGCTCAGGTTGTTTTTCCAAGTTCGAATTCGAGCAGGAGCTCAGGGCAGTGGTTGCCAACCACTGCCGAACCACCGTGCCCGATGAGCTGAGAGCGGCCATCATCGCGGAGATCGGGATCTGAGTGCTCCGCGGCGACTCGCCCCCACTACACTCAGGTGATGGACGTTCTTGCAGCCGCCGTCTGGCACTACTGGATTGCTGTCGTACTGGCCCTCGGCGGCATTCTCTTCGTCATCACCACGATCATCGGATATGTGAACAAGGTGACTCGCCCGCGGTACCCCCGTCAGTGACGGTTCGGCATGTCTGATCCAGTCGATTGGGAGGTGGCAACGCGCGTAGCGCGGCGGTTCGCGCAGCGTCAACCCTTCGCTACGACGTTCTACTCCGAGGAACTCGAAGCCGATTTCGAGCGGTTCACCGCGCAGGCCGAGCAACTCGTCGGTGAGGAGACCGGGCTGTGGTCGCTTTCGGGCAACGCCCGCGCACGCCTCACAGATCGCGAAGGGTGGATCGACGCAAACGTCGCCTCCTATCAACGCATGCTCAAGCCGCTGCTCGACAAGGTTGGCGACCGTCTAGCCACCGGTCGCCTCGCGCCGGTAGGTGCACGAATCGCAGGCGCCGAACTCGGGTTCATGCTCGGCTGGATGTCGGGCCGTGTCCTCGGTCAGTACGACATGTTGATCGTCGAGGACCAAGACGTCGATGAGCAGGACATCGTTTACTACGTCGGCCCCAACGTGGTGGCTCTCGAGCGGCGCTTCGCCTTTCGCCCCGAAGAGTTCCGGCTCTGGTTATCTCTGCACGAGGTCACACACCGCGCACAATTCACCGGCGTGCCATGGCTACGAGAATATTTCCTGTCGCTGGTGTCAGAGATCATGGAATCGGTTGACCCCGATCCCGACCGGTTCGTCGAGGCACTGAAACGTTTCGCCAGTGCGCGCCGACAAGGGATCGATCCGATGGATGACGGAGGGGTCTCCGGGCTTCTCGCCACCGACGAACAACGCGCGGTGATGGACAAGATCAGTGGTCTCATGAGCCTGCTCGAGGGTCATGGAGATACGACGATGGATCGAGCCGGCGCAGACCTAATTCCCGGAGCGGAGCGCTTCGGCAAAGTCTTGCGAGCACGTCGCTCGAATTCGCGTGGTTTCGTCAAGCTGCTCCAACGCCTCATCGGTCTCGAGGCCAAGATCAAGCAGTACGAACAAGGTGAGGCGTTCATCGAAGCCGTCGAAGGCGCCGGTGGCGAAGAGCTCATCAATCGCGTGTGGGAGGGGCCCCAGAACCTTCCATCGATCTACGAGATTCGTGAGCCGAGTACGTGGATCGAGCGGCTCAACGCAGTGCCGGCTGCCTGACCGGCGTTCCCGTGTTCTTGTCGAGGAGACTTCGTGTGGGTGGGAGTTGTGAGCGCCAGCGATCAACTCGAAGGAACCCGAAGGGTTCCCGTGAGCGCCAGCGATCAACTCTAAGGAACTCCCGAGGCCCTCTGGGCCGAAGAGGTCCCGTGGATTCAGGAGAAGAGTTCCCGTGAGTGTCGGCGGGCTATTCGACGGACACGAGGAGTACCTGCGCAGATGCTCGTTTCCCGAAGAGGGCACGCCCGTGCGTCTAGGAGTAAGCGGTGGCGCTGACTCCACAGCACTGTTGTTGCTCGCCCTCGCTGCGCAGTGCAGTGTCTCGGTAATCCACGTCGATCACGGTCTGAGGGCCGGATCTGCCGACGACGCGGCGTTCGTTGTTGCGCTGTGTAAATCACTCGACGTCGAGGTATCGGTCGAGCGGCTTGAGCTCAGCGACGGACCGAACCTCGAAGAGCGAGCACGCGAGGAGCGTAGAGCCGTGCTCGGCGATCGTGCCTTGGTAGGACACACCGCCGATGATCAGGCCGAGACCATGTTGTTGAACCTGTTGCGCGGCGCGGGACCGACCGGCTTGGCTGCGATGGTGGCTGACGACCGTCGGCCACTGCTGCGGTTGCGCCGCAGCGACACTCGTGCGATCTGTGAACGTGCCGGTGTCACAGCGCGCGTCGACTCGATGAACTCGGACCCGCGATTTCGTCGCGTCAGAGTCCGTGAGGAGCTCCTTCCGCTGATCGACGAGATCTTCGAACGCGATGCTGTAACGGTGCTTTCGCGCAGCGCAGCACTCTTCGCCGAGCTTTCGGCGCTGCTCGAGGAACTGGGGCGTAATGTCGATCCGACCGAGGCGTCGACCGTTGCTGAGCTGCCGCCGGTGTTGGCGCGAGACGTGCTGGCGCGCTGGATCCGAATCGAAACCGGTGCAGCTCACCCGGTCGACGCAAAGTGCCTCGACCGGGCGCTCGAAGTTGCGAGCCAGGGCTCCGTCGCTACGGAGCTGCCCGGCGGTCACCGTCTCGTTCGATCCGGCGGGGTTTTGTCGATCCGTGTAGCTGGTGCTCCCGTCGACGCCCCCGATGCACCATGATGCTGCGATGAACGAGCGTTCCGAAGCCGATGGCTCACCGGACCCGGATGGGTCAGCCGACCCCGCCGATGAGATTGCCGACCATGGACCCACACTGCTCAGCCAACCGAAGATCGCAGATCGCGTGTACGAGATGGGCAGGCAAATCACCGAGGACTACCGCGGTCGCGAACCGCTCCTAGTGGGTCTGCTGAAGGGAGCGTTCGTATTCATGAGCGACCTCGCGCGGGCGATCTCTCTGCCCGTGGACATGGACTTCATGGCCGTTTCCTCATATGGAGATGCCACAGAGTCGTCGGGTGTGGTGCGAATCCTCAAGGATCTTGACGAGGACATCGCCGGCCGCGACGTGATCATCGTGGAGGACATCATCGACAGCGGCCTCACGCTCCAATACGTGCGGTCGCTGCTGCTGGCCAGGGCGCCAGCCTCGCTATCGGTCGCCGCGTTGCTCAAGCGAGCCGACGCCGCATTCGACGACGTCGACTACGTAGGTTTCGAAATCGGCGACGAGTTCGTGGTCGGATATGGCCTCGACGCCGGGCAGCGTTACCGAAACCTCCCCTTTATCGCGAGTTTGGGCTGATCGGCTTGCAGCCGCGTCGGGTACCCTGATTCACCGTGTCACGACGCCGCCGACACTCATTCCTTATCTTCGCCTCAATCGCCTTGCTCGTAGCACTTTTTTTCGGGCTATCGCGTGGGTCCGATGACCGTGAGGAATTGAGCTTCAACGAGTTCTCCGATCTTCTTGACGACGGGTCGATCAAGACCGCGGAACTCAAAGAGCGCGACAGCAAGGTCGAGGGTGAGCTGCACGACGGCGTCAGCTACGAAGCTGCGTACGCCGCGGAGTTCGCGGACGAGCTGTTGAGCGAGCTCAACGCAGCAGAACCCTCGATCGAGATCACGGTCGACCAGCAGAAGGAATCGTTCTGGTTTTCGCTGCTGCTCAGCCTGTTGCCGATCGTGTTGCTGGTTGGCCTCTTCTTGTTCATTATCAATTCGATGCAGGGTGGCGGCAGCCGCCTCATGAAGTTCGGCAAATCAAAGGCCCGCCAGGTCGACAAGAATCAGCCGAAGGTCACATTCGCCGACGTCGCCGGTTGTGATGAGGCAGTGGAGGAACTGCGCGAGATCAAGGACTTCCTCTCCGATCCCGGCAAGTTCCACGCGGTCGGCGCCAAGATCCCAAAGGGTGTACTACTTTACGGCCCGCCCGGCACGGGCAAGACCCTGCTCGCTCGGGCAGTGGCGGGCGAGGCCAACGTTCCCTTCTTCACAATCTCGGGCTCAGATTTCGTCGAGATGTTCGTCGGCGTAGGTGCCAGCCGGGTACGTGATTTATTCGAGCAGGCCAAGTCGTCGGCGCCCGCGATCATCTTCGTAGATGAGATCGACGCGGTGGGACGTCACCGCGGTGCAGGCGTCGGCGGCGGTCACGACGAACGTGAGCAGACACTGAACCAGATGCTCGTCGAGATGGACGGATTCGACGTCTCGACCGGCGTCATCATGATCGCAGCGACCAACCGTCCAGACATTTTGGATCCGGCGCTGCTGCGGCCGGGGCGTTTCGATCGCCAAATCGTTGTCGACCTGCCGAACCTGAACGGGCGAAGGGCGATCCTGGACGTCCACATCAAGGGCAAGCCAATCTCAGACGATGTTTCGACCGACCTGATAGCGCGGCGCACACCGGGCTTTACCGGCGCCGACCTTGCGAATCTGCTGAACGAGGCGGCTCTGCTCGCAGCGCGCAGAGATCGCGCCATCATCGGCACTGCCGAGATCGCCGACTCTATCGATCGGGTCATGGCTGGCCCCGAGCGAAAGTCCACGGTCATGTCGGACGAGGAAAAGCGGGTCATTGCATATCACGAGGCAGGTCATGCGCTTGTTGGACACGTGCTCTCCAACACCGACCCGATCCACAAGGTCTCGATCATCGCCCGCGGTCGTGCCCTCGGTTGGACCCTGTCGCTGCCAACCGAGGATCGGCATCTCCACACGCTGAGTCAGTTGACAGACGAACTTGCCATGATGCTCGGTGGACGTACTGCCGAGGAAGTTGTCTTTGGTGATCCAACGACGGGCGCAGCGAACGATATCGAGCGCGCGACCGAGGTAGCTCGCTCAATGGTGACCGAATACGGCATGTCCGAAGAGCTCGGACTCATCCGTTTCGGCAACCCACACAACGAGATATTCCTCGGCAAGGAGATGGGCCATGAGGCCAGCTACTCCGAGGAGATTGCCTCGACGATCGATTCCGAAGTGCACAAACTCATCGAAATTGCCCACACCGAAGCCCGTGATGTATTGACCCAGCACCGTGAGACGCTGGATCGTCTGGCGGAAGCTCTGATCGAGGTTGAGACGCTCGAAGAGGATGAGCTGGACGCGATCTATGGTCATCTCGAACCATGGGAGGGTTCAGCGACGACACCTTCATTTGGCTTCCACCCCCCGGCGCTCTCCGAACCAACCGCGACCGAGCTAGATCAACGATGACCGAACCCGGATTTGAAGTTGACTACCCACGTATCGAAGCGGCCGTGAGTGAAATCCTCGCTGCAATTGGGGAGGACCCCGAACGCGACGGCCTCGTCGACACGCCTGCACGAGTGGCCCGGATGTACGGCGAGGTGTGCTCGGGCTTGACCGTTGACCCCGACCGCCATCTTGCGAAAACGTTCGACGTCGAGCACGACGAAATGGTCATGGTGCGAGACATCCCGATGTATTCGCTGTGCGAACACCACCTCTTGCCATTTATCGGCGTCGCTCACTGTGCCTATATCCCCAACGACGGCGGAAAGATCACCGGCCTTTCCAAGTTGGCCCGGGTGGTCGACGAATACGCCCGTCGCCCGCAGGTACAGGAGCGCCTGACAAGTCAGGTGGCTGATTCGATTGAACGGATGCTGAAGCCGCGCGGAGCGCTTGTGGTTGTCGAAGCAGAACACCTCTGTATGTCGATGCGCGGCGTGCGCAAGCCGGGGTCGACCACGATCACCTCGTCGGTGCGGGGGATCTTCCGTAGCGAGGTCTCGACGAGACTTGAGGCAATGCGGCTGCTCGGTGGTACGTGACCGGCCAGCAGATCAGCCGTCCGCTGGTGATGGGCATCCTCAACGTGACACCGGATTCCTTCTCGGACGGCGGCAGGTTCCTCGACACCTCGATCGCGGTCGAACACGGGCTATCGATGTCGCAACAGGGTGCGGATGTCATCGATATCGGTGGCGAATTGACGAGGCCAGGCGCCGAGTCTGTGGATTTGGAAACAGAGCTCGAACGTGTGATCCCCGTCATCGAGTCGCTGCACGCAGCGGCGCCTGAATTGAGGCTGTCGATCGATACCTCCAAATCAGCGGTAGCGGCAGCTGCGGTCACAGCTGGCGCATCATTGATCAACGACGTCTCGGCATCGCTGAGCGAGGTGGCGGCTGAGACGGGTGTCGGCTGGGTTGCCATGCACCGCAGCGGCGATCCGAAGACGATGCAGGACGATCCGCACTACGACGACGTCGTCGGCGAGGTCGAATCCGATTTGGCCCATTATCGCGATCTCGCAGCGGATGCGGGGATCACCGACCTCTGGCTCGATCCGGGCATTGGTTTCGGAAAAACGACCGAACACAACCTCGCGCTGCTCGCCGCGACGCAGCGGTTCTGTAGGCTTGGCGCGCCGATCGTTATAGGTGTCTCGCGCAAGCGGTTCACCGCCGAGCTGACCGCCAGAAGTGATGGGGTAGCCATGAGCACAATCGGTATGGATGACCGACATGAGGCGTCTCTCGCTGCGGCAACCTTCGCGATGTTGTCCGGCGCCTCTATGGTGCGCTGTCATGAGGTTCGAGAGTCGGTTCACGCAGCGAGTGTTGTGGCTGGCATCTGATGCGCTCGGGGGTTGAACGGTGGTGAAGGGCAAATGGGCGCAGGGGATACAACCGCGCAACTTCACCTGGGTCCTGAAGGATCGTTTGGCGATATGTGAGCGCCCAGGTGGATACGGGCCCAGCCATCGGCGCGTGCGGCGACAAGAAGAGATCATCTGGATCCGAGAGAGCGAGTTCACTCGGGTCGTGTCGATAATCCCGGCGTCGCACAATCTCCACAACTATTCGGAAATGGCACTGGCCTGGAACCATCTGCCGGTAGCCGACTCGGGTGACATAGCTCCGAGTCAGCGCCGCCTCTACGAGTTGATTCACACCGAACTCGCCGCCGAGGCGAAACTCTTGGTGCACGGGGAGGAGCTCGGCGATCGAGTCGGCGGACTGGTCGCCGGATACCTGTTGTGGTCCGGCCTTGTGAGCGATCCACCAGAGGCCGCGGTCGTATGGGAACAGCTGGTCAAGCGTCGCCTCGGACCGCTCGGGCGTAGTTTCGTTGCGGACGCCGACAAACTCGATCCCCCCGGTTCCGCCCGGTGAGCGACCGCGTCGAACTCAACGGGTTGCGCGTCATGGCTCACTGTGGTGTCACCGCGGCCGAACGGGAGCAGGCACAACCGCTGCTCATAGATCTTGAGGTGCATTGCGACCTTCGCAGCGCCGGCACAACCGATGACCTTGCCGAGACGGTTGACTATGGCGTGCTCGGGGTCGAGATTTCGGAGCTGGCCGAGGAGGTACCGTTC
Source organism: Acidobacteriota bacterium (assembly GCA_022562835.1). Classification (GTDB taxonomy): domain Bacteria; phylum Actinomycetota; class Acidimicrobiia; order Acidimicrobiales; family SHLQ01; genus JADFOM01. Next base: position 8,519 of record JADFOM010000074.1, read on the forward strand.
GTGCTTCTCGAACGTCTGGCGGAACGGATCGCCCAATTGGTGCTCACCAGGCCGATCGCGTCGGCTGTCGATGTCCGGGTCAGAAAACTTCGTCCGCCCATGGCGCAGGACCTCACGTCGAGTGGTGTGGCCATTCACCGAACCGTTTTGTGATCGTGTCATGACACGGGCATTTCTCGGTCTCGGTTCCAATCTCGGCGACCGCTTGAGCTATCTCCGCAACGCTGTCGACAGGCTCGAGGACGTCGTCGCGGTGTCCTCGGTATATGAGACAGCGGCTGTCGGCGGACCCGAGCAGGGGCGCTACCTCAATCTGGTCGTACAGCTTGACACCGAGGCATCGGCGCGTGCTTTGCTCGAGGTCTGTCAGGCACTCGAAAGCGAGGCGCAGCGTGTACGGGACGTGCGTTGGGGGCCGCGCACACTTGACGTCGATGTGTTGTGGCACGACGGCGAGATTGTCGACGAACCCGATCTGGTGGTGCCTCACCCTCGAATGTTCGAGCGTGCGTTCGTGCTCGTTCCCCTGCGCGAGATGGCACCCGAGTTGATCCCGGACGACTTCGTCGATCCGGACCCAGACGACCTCTCCCTACACGGCCCGTTGTCGTGAGTGGATCACCGCATGTTCAGATTATCGGGCCGGGCAGGGCCGGTCTGTCGCTTCAACAAGCGCTGACGAGCGTCGGCTGGACCGCTTCTGATCCGTGGGCTCGCGACGAAATCGGCAGACCTTCACCCTCGACCGACATCGTGGTGATCGCTACACCGGACGCAGAGGTCGCCTCGGTGGCCGGTCAGGTTCCCAAAGGGGACTACGCCGTGTTGCACATGTCGGGCGCGCTAACACTCAAGCCGCTGGGAGGGCATGCGCGCCGAGGTTCGATCCACCCGCTGGTGGCGCTGCCCTCCCCTCAGATCGGTTCGGTCCGATTGCTGGCGGGCGGATGGTTCGCCGTAGCGGGTGACGATTCGGCACAACACATAGCAGAAGCGTTGGGCGGCTCCGCTTTGCACGTGAGCGACGACAAGCGGGTTGCATACCACGCGGCGGCGGTCATCGCTGCGAATCATCTCGTAGCGCTTCTAGGGCAGGTCGAGAGGATTGCCGACCATGCGGGCGTTGCCTTCGAACCGTTTATCGATCTTGCGCGTGCGAGCCTCGACGATGTTGCTGCGATCGGTCCAGAAGCGGCGTTGACCGGTCCGGCGGCACGTGGTGACCAAACGACGATCGACGCGCACCTCGCCGCGCTCGACCCATCAGAACACGACGCTTACCGAGCGCTAGCGGCTCTGGCTGGGAGGCTGGTGACGTGACCGAGGTAGTTTCCACGATCGCCGAGGCCCG
>JADFOM010000075.1 GCA_022562835.1 Acidobacteriota bacterium
CATGGACGAGGGTCAGGACGTCAAGCTCCGGGCGGCGATGGCGAAGGAGCTCGCGGCCTATGCCGCGCCCAAGCCGAAGGTGGCGGAAGCGGACGGCGACGGGCCGGGCGATGTCGGCGAGCGACCGGCCGACGAGCTTAGCTTCTGCGGAAAGGACTGCGCCGATAACGACGACCTCGCCGTTCGCCATCGTGGCAACCTCTGACGCACCGGGGTACTGGAGCAGTTCGAGAATTTCTAGGGCCACCTCATGATCGGGGTCGATCACCAGGTCGACCCCGCACTCGTCGAGTATGCCCTGTGCCTCACTACCGCGCAGCCGCCGCGACTCGATTCGGACGATCGTGCGGATCTCGTCGGGGCCGTGGATCTGCGCTGCGAGTGATACGACCAAGTTGACCTCGTCGTTGCTGGTCGCAGCCACCACCAGATCGGCGCGCTTGATGCCAGCTTCGATCAGTGTTTCGGGGTGTGAACCCGAACCGTGAACGGTTTGCACGTCGAGCCGCTGGTCGATATCACGGCACCGCTGCGCATCGCGCTCGACTACGTAGACGTCGTGCTTGTTTTTGCTGAGGCGTTCTGCGACGTAGGAGCCGACTTCGCCGGCGCCAACCACGATGATGTGCATCCGTCTAGTTCTAGTCGCTCAGCGGTCCTTGGTGGCACACCGCGGGCAACTTGGCCAAAATGAGGTGTGCGCCGTGGATAGGTCGCGCGGCATGCGGCATCGGGTCACAGGTTGCCCGGCGAGGCCCAACTCAGTACCGTTGCGCCGGTCCCGATAGCCGGACGGAGCAATCCGAGCCCACTATCGCTGGCATTCTTGACTACCCGTCGCCCACAACCTCGTTGGCGACTACGACAACGCACAGGAGAACGTGCAGTGGACGCCCTCCCCTATCTCGCTCTGGTTTCGGGTCTAGCCGCCCTCGGCCTCGCCTACTACTACTACTTGTGGGTGAAGGCAGCGAGTCCCGGCGACGAACGCATGATCTTCTTGATGACCGAGATCTCGAATGGCGCTAAGACCTTCCTGCGCCAGGAGTACACCTGGGTCTCGGTCTTCGTGGTGGCCATGATGGTGTTGTTAGCCGCGGTGATAGCGCCCCTTGCGGCGGTTTCTTATCTCATCGGCGCAGTCCTTTCAGCCGCCGCCGGCTACGTCGGCATGACCGTCGCAACGATGGCCAACGCGCGAACCACAGAAGCGGCCAAGGACGGTGCCGGCAAGGCCCTGCCGGTCGCCTTCCGCGGTGGCGCCGTGATGGGATTCTCGGTCGCCGGTCTTGCACTCGCGGGTCTGATGGCGGTCTACATCGTGTTCGTGATGTTGCTCGAGGTCGACGACGCATTCGAGATCGTGACGGCGTATGGGCTTGGCGCCTCGTCGATCGCACTGTTTTCACGCGTCGGCGGCGGCATCTTTACCAAGGCCGCAGACGTCGGAGCCGATCTTGTCGGAAAGATCGAAGTCGGTATCCCGGAAGACGATCCTCGCAACCCGGCCACGATCGCTGACCTCGTCGGCGACAACGTTGGTGACGTCGCCGGCATGGGCGCCGACCTGTTCGAATCCTACGCCGGGTCGATGATCGCGCCGATCGCGCTGACCGCGTTTGCATTCAGCGTCACCGCTGAACAAGCGGGAGACGACGGCATTGTGTCCCGCTTGGTCTTCCCGATGGCCATCGCTTTCTTCGGCATGATCGCCTCGATCATCGGCTCGTTTTTTGTGAAAAGCGGGGATTCGACCGACTCGAAGGCACTCAGCCGTGCGCTGCACAGGGGAACCAACGTTGCTATGGGCATGACCGTTGTCGGCGCGATCGGTGCCGCCTACTGGTTGTTCGGAGACAGCGAGGTGTTCCCGGAAGAAGCTCCCTATGGACTCGCTATATCGGTCATCGGCGGCCTGCTGGTCGGATGGGCCCTCGGCAAAACCGCCGAGTACTACACCTCGGATCATTACGCCCCGGTTAAGAAGATCGCCGCGCAGACCGAAACCGGTCCAGCGACAACAATTCTTGCCGGTATCAGTGCTGGCATGGTCTCGGTCGCCGCATCTGTCGGGTTCATCATCATCGGGATCAGCGTCGCTTATTGGGGTGGCGAACAAACGCTCGGTGACGGTGGTGGCATTTATGGCATCGCTGTAGCAGCGATTGGAATGCTCGCAACTACCGGAGTGATCGTGTCGGTCGATGCATACGGTCCGATCGCGGACAACGCCGGCGGCATCGCAGAGATGGCCGAACTAGATCCGAGCGTGCGTGAAGTCACCGACGCGCTCGATTCGCTCGGCAACACGACAGCGGCGATCGCCAAGGGTTTTGCAGTTGGTTCCGCGGCGTTAACCGCTCTGGCGTTGTTCAAGGCGTTCGAGTTGGCGGTTATAGCGGAGGGTGGGTCGCTCAATCTCAACGTTGGAGAGGTCGACGTCTTCGTCGGTCTCCTACTGGGGGCGGGCTTGCCCTTCCTGTTCGCGGCGCTCACCATTGACGCGGTTGGACGTGCCGCTCACAAGATGATCGAGGAGGTGCGACGACAGTTCCGAGAAATCCCCGGACTGCGAGAGGGTAAACCTGGCGTACATCCCGATTCTGCTCGTTGTATCGAAATCTCTACTCAGGCCTCACTCAAAGAAATGATCATTCCTGGAGCACTCGCTGTGGTCGTACCACTAGTGGTGGGTTTCATCGACGTCGACGCGCTTGGCGGCCTGCTCGCTGGTGCGCTCGTGACCGGCTTTTGTTTGGCGATCTTCATGGCGAACTCTGGTGGTGCCTGGGACAACGCCAAGAAGTACATCGAGGCGGGTGCACTCGGTGGCAAGGGCTCTGACAACCACAAGGCAGCGGTCGTCGGCGATACGGTCGGCGATCCGTTCAAGGACACGTCGGGACCTTCGATGAACATCTTGTTGAAGGTAATGACAATCGTGTCGCTGGTCTTTGCTTCCGCGTTCGTCTGAGCGACACCCCGCTGAAATCCTGAACACATGACGGCTGGTCAAGCGACGTTAGCTGCCGCTCAACCAGCCGGGCTCAGCCCCAGTGCGCGGTGTTGTACCACATCGTCGAGTCCGCCCGTGGACACGAGAGGTTCGATCAACACGTCCAGCGGCTCGTGTCGCTCGAGGCGCTCGGTGATCTCGAGAGCCATCAACATGGCGTAGAGGGCCTCTGCTAGGTCGAGTGGAACTTCGATGTCGACCTGTGCGCAGAACTCGACCGCGTCCAGCCAGAGCATCGAAGACACTTCTTCGCTGCGCCAGCAGGTCAGAGCCAGTCCCAACTCGGCTCGTGCCCCGATGATTACATCGAAGGTGGAGCGACGGACGGGCCGGCCCTGCGCGATCGACCACTCGTATGTAAGCGCTCGAACCGAGCGGGCCCGGACGTCGGCCAACGGATCAAGCCAGGCGCCCGTGGGCCGCCTCTGTCGACGTGTTCGGGTGAAGCGATTCGGGCCGATCGGAGAAGTCATCTCCCAACTATGACCATGCCCTGTGACAGTGAACTCCGGTGGCAGCGCGAATTCGGGTCGGGTACATGTCTGAGGCGCTGCGATGGGGCATGATGGAGGCGGCGGGAGAACCCCATGAGGAGCGTCATGGAACGCGAGATGACCAGCACCGACCGTACTGCAGAGGCGACATCTGCCCTCATCGTCGAGCGCTCAGCGTGGTTCGAACTTCTCGACGCACAAGACCGCCGTTGCGACGAACAAGGTCTGGCGGCCGGCATGTTGACTATCGACTTCGGAATGCCGGTACCACAACGGTCAGATCTGCTCGCCAACGTTCTCGCTTCGCACCTCACCTCGACCGATCGCGCGACCTTCGTCAGTGACTCTGAGGTTCAGGTGATGTTGAGTCCTGTCAGCGACAGCACTGAGGTCGAGCGCCGTGCTGGCGCTCTCGGGGCTGCGCTACACACAGCAGGGCTGGCTGCAGGAGTTGGCTGGGCAGCACGTCGCGACACCGGGCTGGTCGAGGCATCGGCCCGTGCCGATGCTGGAGCGGCGGCTAGACGTCCGCGCGATCCCGTCATCGATGTGCGCTCCGAAAGCGACTGACCTGTCTGCGATGGCATGGTGACACGCGAAGAGGCCGCTACCGTGCTCGCCGTAGACCCCGACGCCTCCACCGTTGAGCTGCGGAGCGCCTACCGCGCACGGTTGCGAGAGGTCCATCCAGACCGGGGTGGCACCGCACGAGAGACTGCCGATGTCCTCACGGCCTACGAGCGTCTGCGAAGCGCTGACAATGTCGACGAGACATCCTTCTACGATGTGGACGCTGGGGTAGGGCAAACAAGTACTCGTGAACAACACGACGCGGCCATAGATGTCGTCGGCGACCATGAAGAGGTTTTGATGAGCTTGCACGAAGCTCTCGAACAGCGCGGCGTCGTCACCTTCGTGGACATGGACTCAGGCGTACTCGCGGCGCTAATCGACGACGTGCATCGACTGACGGTCACACTTCAGGCTCGGGCAACACATGTCGAGGTCTTCTTCACCCTCGAATCCCCTGGACCCGCTGGCGCCCCTGTTCTCGCGGATCTAGCCAGGGTCTTGACCCATGGACTCAACTGAGCATCGACGCGTCGTCAACCGAGGCTGATCACCGAACGAATACCGATGTGAGCGCGGAGATTGTCGAATCCGTCGTTGATCTCGTCGAGACCATGTCGGTGCGTAATCATCGACTCCAGATCGAGTCGGCCGGCGCGCCACAGTTCGACGAGCCGTGGCACCTCGTGATGGGAGTGCCCGGATCCGAGCATGGTTCCGATCAGACGCTTTTCGTGCAGCATGAACATCAGGGCCGGCGAGATCGTGATGTTCTGGTCAAACGATGGTGCTCCGACCATCACGGTGGTTCCACCGATTCGAGTAGCGGAAAGACCCTGTTCGACCACCGCGCTCGAACCGGCTGTATCGAATGCATAGTCAACGCCGATCTCGTTGGTCAGCTCACGGGCGACGGCGACCACGTCGCTCGAACTGGGATCGATGACATCTGTTGCGCCGAAATGCTCGGCCAATTGACGACGCTCGGGCACTGGGTCCGACGCGATAATGCGTGCAGCACCCGCGATACGAGCACCCTGCAAGGCCGATGCACCGATACCCCCGAGACCCATGATCAGCACGGTGGCACCCGGTTCAACGGAGGCGGCGTTGAGGACCGCTCCAACGCCGGTTTGCACCGCGCAACCGATCACGCAAGCGATATCGAGCGGCACGTCGTCGTCGATCCGCACTGCGTTGCGTTCGGGTACGACCGTCCGCGTGCTGAATCCGCCGACTCCCAGTCCTTGAAGAACCGGCTCTTCACCACGGTGAAATGGTGTCGTGCCATCACTGAGCAGCCCACTCACGAAACCCTGCGCCTCGACACAGATAGTCGGCTGGTTACGGACGCAGTAGTAGCAACGCCCACACGGACCCAGCGGTGTGAGCATCACCTTGTCGCCCGGAGAGAGACGTGCAACGCCCTCTCCTACGGCTTCGACAACGCCGGCCGCCTCGTGACCGAGCACGATCGGCGGGACACCCGTGGAGTTCTCGAGCAGGGTGAGATCGGAGTGACATACCCCGCAGTGCGACACGTCGACGCGTACCTCCCCAGGGCGCGGGTCAGCGACCTCGAGGTCGCTAATGATGCTGAGCATCCCATCGTCACCGGTGAGTAAGGCCGCCCGTCCGGTTCGGGGACTCACTTCGCCCACCCGGAGCCGGCACCCGCGGCCATGCCAAATGGGCCAGCTGGCCAGCGGAAACAGTCCATCATCAGCTGATCGACCTCCTCATGGCTTGCGATGCCCTCGGCGACGACCCTCGACGCCTCGCGCACCATCGCGAAATAGACACGGTTGGCAACATAGCCCCACGAGGTGTCTGTGTCGGCGACAACGATGGGATTCTTCCCAGCTGCCGCAGCGAGAGAGACGACCGTGTTGACAGTCGCATCGCTGGTGTGTGGTCCCCTGACTATCTCTGCCAACTTCATTACCGGTGCCGGTGACGCCCAGTGCCAGCCGATGAAACGGTCGGGCCGGTCGGTGGCCGCGGCCATGGCCGCTATGGGAAATCCGCTGGAGTTCGATGCAAAGATCGTCTCGGGTGGGCAGAGCCGGTCGAGCTCGCGCCAGAAACGGATCTTGAGCTCGAGATCCTCCGGAATCGCCTCGATGACGAGATCGGTAGCCGCAGCGAGGGCAAGATCGGTCGTGAAGGTCAATCTGGCGGCAGCAGCATCGGCCTCTCGCTGCGTGAGTAGGCCGCGTTCGACCGCTCCATCGAAACCGAAACGGCCTTCGACGAGCGTTGTCCGCGCCCGTTCGAGTACAGCCTCATCGAGATCGCGACAAATCACACCATGACCCGCTGCCGCCAGGACCTGGGCAATGCCCGAACCCATCACACCAGCACCCATGACGCCGATCGTCATCGTGGCATCCACGTGTCCCCCGCCTCTTGTTTGTTGCGAGCCGTCATACTAGCTGGACCGGTTTCGCGACCCCAAGGGACCGAGGATGCTCACGGCCTGCCGAAGGTACGCCTCGACATCCGCTCGGAGCGGTCTCAACCCCTGGGCTCGGCTAGCGCACCGGCGATGAGCGCCGCTACACGGGCGTTGTTCTCTGCGAGCGCGAGGTTGGCCCGCACGCTCGCTCCCCCGGTTGCCTCCGCTATCGCGGCGAGCACGAACGGCGTGACAGCACCAGCGTTTACGCCGGCCTCGCTCGCCTCTAAAAGTGCTGCATCGCGGACCTCCAGCATCCGGTCGGCTGCGATTGCATGGCCCTCTGGCACGGGCACACAGACCAACATTCCTCCGGACACAAACTCGACGTGCGATCTGAAAGCATCAGCGACCTCATCTTGATGGTCCAAACGGTGCGGTACGGGCAGCCCAGAAGAACGTGCCGTGAACATTGGGAAGTCGTCTGACCCGAAGCCGATGACGGGCACGCTGCGTGTTTCGAGGTCTTCGAGCGTGCGCGGGAGATCGAGAAATGCCTTGGCCCCGGCGCAGACCGTTACCAAACGATAGCGGGCTAGTGCATCAAGATCGGCGCTGACGTCGCTCGTCTCGGCGGCACCGAGGTGCACGCCTCCAATCCCACCGGTCGCAAACGTGCTGATGCCTACCGAGGAAGCGATCGCAAGTGAGGCGGACACCGTAGTAGCTCCGAACCGCGTACCTCTGGTGATCGACGGACCGATGTCGCGCGCTGCAACCTTCTGAGCATCACCCAGCAGGCGTTGGTGCTCGCGAGCAGGAATTCCGACGCGAACCTCGCCGTCTAGAATTGCAGTGACCGCGGGTACCGCTCCCTCCGCACGCACCGCTGCGAGATTTCTCGCCAAGGCCTGTTCGTTCGCCGGCGAAGGTAGCCCGAGGCTGGAGGTAATAGTGCTCTCCATGGCGACCACAGGCGTACCGGAGCGCAACGCGTCGACAACCTCTGGATCGATGCGTGCACTCAAAGCGTCGACTCTGCTTCGTCGACGAGCGTTGCGCCCGGCTCTGCTACGACGAGGCCCGCCAGCCGGTGCCCTGACTCGATGGCACTGCGCAGGGGCTGAGCCCGACAGGTTGCAGCTAGAAAGCCGGCACAGAACGCGTCGCCGGCACCGGTTGTGTCGAGGACAACGGGAACGGACTCGACCGGTACAGAAATCGACCGGCCGTCGGCAGCGACCGCTACGGTTGGTCTGGGACCAGCGGTGATCACGGTCGTGCGAGCTCCGGGAATTGGGCCGCGCCGACCCAACCCGAGTGTCATCGCCTCGTCCCGGTTGCAGAAGAATACGGCGGGGCGCAGGGTGTGGACAAGCGATCGAAACTCAGCGACTCCGAATTCTTCGAGCAAGGTCACCGACGAGGCGTTGACGGTGACCGCGACCGAGCGGTCCAACGCCTCGCCGATGATCTCGATCGTTGCCGTTGCCAGAGGATCAACCGCCAACGAATAGGCGGGGATATGAAGGATCGTGGCGCTATCGAGCACAGCACCGTCGATGGTGGTCAGCTGCGTCGATGCCCCGCGGTCGGTCAGCATCGAACGTTCGGCGTCGCCGTCCACCAGGGCCACTATGGTGCCCGTACGACCATTGGTGACGACACGCGTGTCTACGCCGTCGCGTGCTAGCTCCGCGATCAGTGCGTGGCCCCTCGGGTCGTCTCCCACCTGCCCCACGAAGCGGGTTGAGCAACCGTCGCGTGCGGCGAACGCGGCGACATTAGCGGCACTGCCGCCGCGCCTGCGATAGATGTCCACCTCGGTATCGGTCCCGCTTCTCAATCCCCCGTCAAGCCAGACGACGATGTCGTCGACGAGGTCCCCAACTGTGACGATCTGCGCGGCTTGGGTCATATGTGCTCGGCAGCGATCGCTGCGACCTGGCGCCTAGTCCAGAGTCAGTCGGCTGAGGGTACTTCGCCCATCACCGGGTGGTCGGACTGGCCGTTGATGACTTGATCGACTTCGTCATTGCTGCTCGTGAGATCGATGACCGGTGTCTGTTGACCGACCGCCGGGACACGGTCGGCTACGCTGCGCAGCTCGTCGGCCATCGTCGCAATGCGATCGCGGTGAACACGCATCTCCGTGCCGATCTCGCCGAGTTCGTGACCTCGCACAGCGATCTCGCGTTCGACGGTTTCCAACTCCGCCTTTGCGGCGGTTGCGGCTTCGAAAGCCGTCTTGTCGGCCTCTCGACCGATCTGAGCGGCTTGGAACCGGGCATCGGCAAGAATCTCGTCCGACCTTGTATTGGCCTGCGCGATAGCCTCTTCGGCTGTCTTCTGGGCCATCACCAGCACAAGTTCTATGGACTCGCGCTCAGCCGGAGGTGCTTCGGGGGTCTCTTCGAACGTCTCGACTGGGGGTGCGGGAAGTGACTCGGCGACAACTGCAGGTTGAGGGGGTGCGGGGGGCGCCAAGGTCGACGGTGCGACTTGTGATTCGACTTGGAGTTCTAGCGTTGCTATCTCCTCATGCAGGAGGTCGAGCGACATGGCGACGTCATCAAGGAACGTGTCGACCTCGCGCGGGTCGTAACCCCGGCGGGCCTTAGCCGAAAATGAGCGTGACACCACGTCCTTGCCCGTCAATACATTGCTGAGTTCCATGACATCTCCCTCGTCGTTCCCGTCGGAGCGTCCTTGCCGTTCGACGACTCCAGTGACCCATTGAAGTGTGGATCACCGGCGCCCAAATAGCCACACCTATTCGCACGAGCGGCCAAATTACCTAGGCTGCCCGATGCGGTCAAGTCATAATCGCGCTCGCAGTGGTTGAGCGACCACGGAACAATTCAAGCCGAGGCCGCCCTGCACAGAGCTTATCCGATTGGCTTCGGGTGCAGGCTTCGCGGCTTGTCGTAAGTGGCGAATCTGCGGTCAATTCCACGCGTGAAGGATTACCTATCAGGGTAGAAACAGCAGGGGATCGTTGGGAAATCCGTTGATCCGCACCTCAAAATGGAGATGCGGGCCCGTAGAAAGACCCGTTGAACCGACCGCTCCGATGGTGTCGCCGCTACCCACGGTGTCGCCGGCTAGCACGAACAGCTCAGATTGATGTGCATAGAGGGTCGTTACGCCGTCACCATGATCGATAACGACCGCGTTGCCGTATCCACCATTCCAGCCTGCGTAGAGCACGACCCCGCTCTTCGCGGCCCAGATCGCGCTCGAGGTCGGCACGCCGTGGGTGGTCGTGCCGAACTACCCGGGCGTGACGGCTGCGCTCGGCCTGCTCGCGACGGACATGGTCTACGAGTACGT
>JADFOM010000076.1 GCA_022562835.1 Acidobacteriota bacterium
AGGAGTCGAAGCGGCGGCCACCTTCCTCAACGACACCGGTCGGGCGCGTCTGGCCGAACACGAGGCGACCGTGTTCGCCCCTTTGCTAGAGGGTCTCCAGTCGATGCGCCACGTGACCACCTACGGTCTGGACACTCTTGAGGGACGCACCCCGACCGTCTTGTTCAACGTCGATGGGTTCGAGCCCTCAGAGGTCGCCGCGGCTCTGGCGCGACGGTCGATCGCTTTGTGGTCCGGCCACAACTATGGCCTCATGGCCATCGAGGCACTCGATTTGAATCCCGCCAGCGGCGGTGTGCGGGCCGGAGTGTCGCCCTACACAAGCAGCGAAGATGTTGATCGATTACTCAACGCGATCGATGATTTGTCGACGCTCGAGGCGGTCTGAGCAACGCTCAGGCGCGGCGTGCCAGCAATAGTGCGAAGTCCGAATCTTGCAACAGGCCGTCCTCGCTGGCACTGGAGGTCCAGAAGGCCTCGACATCGAAGCCGGCCGCCGAGAGCTCGCCGCTCAGCTTTTCTTGTCGAAACTTCGTCGAGATCTCCACGCGGAGTTCTTCTCCTTCGTCGAAGGAGACATCGAGGTCCAATGCTTCGATACGCGCTGTCACCGGCATGGCGGCGCGAAGGCGCATGTCGACCCGCTCTTCCTGAGCGTCCCAGAGCGGCACATAGTCGAACTGCTCAAGTGGGAGATTTCCGCCGAGCTCACGATTGATGATCGACAGCACATTGGTTACGAACTCCGCGGTAACCCCTTCGGAGTCGTGGTAGGCGTCGATGAGTCGTTGCGCATCCTTCACCAGGTCGACTCCGAGAAGGATCCAGTCGTCCGTGTCGAGTGTGTCGGCCACGGCACCGAGAAAGGCCGCTCGTTCCTCCTGGTAGAAGTTGCCGAGCGTGCCACCGAGAAAGGCGACGAGTCGGCGACCGCTGTGGGGTAGATGGCCCAGGTGGCGCGTGAAATCACCGACGTGTGCCTGCACCGAGAGTCCGGGGTATCGCTCTGCGAGCCGTTCTGACGCGTCGACGAGCGTCTGTTCACTGACATCGACTGGGATAAACGTAGTGAGTTGCTCGGTCACCCAGAAGGCGTCGAGCAGAGTGCGGGTCTTGTCGCTGGTGCCAGAACCCAGCTCGATGATGGTGTCGGCCCCGGATCGTCGGGCGATTTCGGAGGCCTTGTCGAGGAGCAGCGATCGCTCGGCCTCGGTGGGGTAGTACTCGTCGAGCGTCGTAATGCGGTCGAATAGCTCTGATCCACGGTCGTCGTAGAGCCACTTTGGGCGCAACACCTTCGGATGGTTTGTGAAGGTCCGGCGAATGTCGTCGAGCATCTCGCCTTGGGCCCAATCGTTTGGAATATGTGTGTCGATCTGAACGGGTAATGACATGGTCGACTCTCAGTTGTCGTCTGCCAGGCGAACACCACAAAGGTGCCAGCGTGTATGTGGATGAAAGAAGTTGCGGTAGGTGTTACGCACATGACCGGGAGGTGTTAGGGCGCAACCGCCGCGCAGCACCATCGTGTTGATCATGAACTTTCCGTTGTATTCGCCGATCGCCCCAGTTGTGGGGCGGTAGCCGGGGTAGGGACGGTAGGGCGATGCGGTCCATTCCCAACAATCACCGTAGGCCTGCGCGACAACATCGATGCTCTGGTCCACGACCGGGTGAAGCGGTCCCACCAGTGGGTCATCGGCGAGCAGGTTTCCGGTGATCGGAGTGCCGTCTACCCCGTGTTCCCATTCGAACTCGGTCGGTAGTCTTTTACCCGCCCATGTCGCGAAGGCGTCGGCCTCGTAGAACGAAACGTGACATACCGGTTCGTGTGGATTCGGCGGTCGTGTTCCGCGAAGTGTGTGAACCAGCCAACGGTCGCCGTGGTCGGCTCGCCAGTACAGGGGAGCCGACCAGTCTTCGCTGAGTCGATGATGCCAGCCGTCGGAGAGCCAGAGTTCAGGGCGCTCGTAGCCGCCATCGTCCATGAATTCGAGCCACTCACCGACGGTGATGAGTCGGTTGGCGAGACGGTAGTTCTGTAACAGAGCCTCGTGTACCGGTCCTTCGTTGTCGAAACAGAAGCCAGCCGAATCGAGCCGTCCGATCGGTACAACGCCACCCCTGACGTCGCTGAATTCTAAAGGGCGGGAGGTTTCCCGCGAGCCGTTCTGGTTCTCACCATCGTGTTGGGGGCTCAGGAAGGCGGGATCGGCCGGATTCGACCAAAGAACGTGCTTGATGTCCATAAGCATTAGTTCCTGATGTTGCTCCTCGTGGTGGGTTCCGAGCACCATCAGACCGCGAAGATCGGAGTTGTCGTCGGTGGGGTGCGAGGACAGGACGTCGTGGATTCGCTCATCGACGACGCGACGATAGCTCTCGATCTCGGCGACGCCGGGGCGCGTTACAAGGCCGCGGTTGGGCCTCGGGTGGCGTTCGCCCATGGCCTCGTAGTAGCTGTTGAACAGATAGTTGAACTGCGGATGGAACGGCTCGTAATCATCGATGAACGCATCGAGAACGAATGTCTCGAAAAACCAGGTCGTGTGGGCACGATGCCATTTCGTCGGACTTACATCCGCCATGGTCTGAACGGTCTGGTCTTCTGCTGATAGCGGCTCGGCCAACCGTTCGGTACGGGCGCGGACGGTGTCGTAACGCTCGACGAGTTCGTCGGTCGACGTATGGAGAGACTGGATGTAGCTCACAGTATTGAAACTCCCCGACAGCGCGATTCGTTCCCTCGACGATCCCTCTCATCACTGACCATACCCGCTGCGCCACTCTGCGTCACCGGCTCAACCGTCTGGGCAGCCGTGCGCTAAGACTGTTCGATGTCAACACCCAAGTCTCGACGTGTGTTCGCACCGGGTCGAGTGAACCTGATCGGTGATCATGTCGACTATGTCGGGGGCTTGGTCTTGCCTATGGCGGTCGATTTGGGTACGACGATCGAGGTCGTTCCACGCGCCGACGGGCAGGTGTTGCTTACGTCGGAGAACGATCCGCGGCCCGTTCGCCTGACGCTGCCTGTGCGAGACGTCACAGAGGTCGAGCCGCAGTGGGGTCGTTTCGTCGCCGCTGTGCTCGCAGAGATGGGAGCTGTCGACGGCTTCGAGGGGTCTGTGTCGTCGAGTCTGCCCATCGGTGCGGGCATGTCGTCGAGTTCGGCATTGTCGGCGGCAGTCGCAATGGCAGCCGGATACGAGGGCGCAGCGATCGAACTTGCTCGGCTCTGCCGACGCGCCGAGACCACAGCTTCCGGTGTGCCGTGCGGAATCATGGACCAGCTCACCATCGCTGCGGCTACGAAGGGAACAGCATTGGCGATCGACTGTCGTGATGAGTCGTTCCGGCCGATCGCTCTACCCGACAAGTGTTCGGTGTTCATCGCGCATTGTGGCGTGTCGAGGAGTCTGGTCGAGTCGGCCTACGCGGAGCGTCGAGCTGCGTGCGAGGACGCCGAGTCCCAAATAGGAGCGTTGCGCGACGCGTCACTCAGCAACGTCGCGAGCCTGGAGGACCCGCTTTTGCGGATCCGTGCCCGGCACGTAGTGAGCGAAATCGCGCGAGTTGAAGCGGCAATAGACGCCTGTGTTCGTGGCGACCCAGCAGAGATTGGTCGATTGATGATCGAGAGCCATGAGAGTCTGCGCGACGACTTCGAGGTGTCGATCGATGAACTCGACCGCCTTGTCGATCGGCTCTGCGGCATCGAAGGTGTCTATGGTGCGCGGTTGACCGGTGCTGGGTTCGGTGGCTGTGTCGTTGCTCTGACGCACGAGGAAGTTGATGCCGTCGATGTGGCAGGAGAAGCACAGTCCTGGCGCGTGGTTGCGTCCGATGGTGTGCGGAATCTGCACGACTAGTCTCGTGTGGTGACCTCTTTCCCCAAGTTTGATTTCGCCGGTGCACGAGTACTTGTCACGGGAGGCACGAACGGCATCGGTCTAGCGGTTGCCAAATCGTTCGCTGACTCTGGTGCAACATTGACCGTTACAGGGACTCGCCGCGCAGCGCGTGATTATGACCATTCATCCGAGCTCGCGGGTTTCGACTACCTGTCAATGCGGATGCGCGATCGGAGTTCGATCGATGCCGCGGTCGCAGGCCTGTCGGCGCTCGATGTGTTGATAAACAACGCCGGAGCAAACTTTCCAGACGGGCTCGACGAGTCGAGCAGCGACGGATTCGACGCATCGGTAGAACTCAACCTGTTGGGCGGGCACCGTCTGATCCGGGGTTGTGAACCGTTGTTGCGGTCGAGCAGCCACCCGGGTGGTGCCGTGGTTATCAACGTTGCGAGTATGGCGTCGTTTAGACCAGTGCCGCTGGTGCCTGGTTATGGCGCTGCGAAGGCGGGTGTGGTGCAGATGACCAAACACCTAGGTCTCGTATGGGCACGTGAGGGCATCCGGGTCAACGCGATCGCTCCCGGGCTCATCGAGTCAAACATGACAGCGCCGATGAAGGACATTCCTGAACTCGAGGCGATCGAACTGGAGAAGGTTCCGATGAATCGTTGGGGAACACCCGCTGACCTCGTTGGTATGTTCCAGTTTCTCGCAAGCCCCGCTGCCGCCTTCATTACCGGTCAGACCTACAACATCGATGGCGGGTACTCCATCGGCTGACTTCAGTCCATCGTCACCATAATTTTGCCGAACGTGGTTGGCCCCGAGATGAGTTCGTGGACGTGGCCCCAGTCCGACAGCGCAACGTGGTGGCTGATCATCGGGGTAAGGTCGCGTCGATCGACGAGTTCGAGCGCGTCTTCGAAGCGCTCGGGATATTCCATCGAACCTCTGATCGTGAGTTCTTTGCTGAGGATGGACAAGAAGTTTGTCGGCACGTCTTCGAAGTGAAGCCCTGCGACCGAGACCCGCGACCCCACACCGGCGTTGGCGATGATTCCTTGGAGCACTTCGGCCGCGCCGGTGCACTCGACGAACGCATCTGTGGCCGCCATCGGTCCGAACACCGAGTTGCTGGTTCCGTGTCGTTGGCGGATGGTCTCCCAACAGTCATCGGGTCCAGTTGTGGCGTGCGCGCCGATCTCAGAGGCCATGGACAGACGTTGAGACGAAATGTCCACCGCGACCACGTCACGGGCACCGGAGTCGACGGCGGCGGCGACGGCGGCGAGACCTATCGGTCCAACACCCAAGACCACGACGAGGTCACCCGCCTCGACGTCGGCTTGAGCGGCCGCGTGCATGCCGACACCAACGGGCTCGGTGAGCGCCGCTTCGTCGAAGGCCATGTGGTCGGGAATCATGAACACATTTGTGCCCATCTCGGCGCTGCGCACCCGCAACAGCGTGGTGAACGCTCCCTCAGGCCCTCCATTGCCGATCGACGTCTGAGGGTTGACGACAACTCTGTCACCCACCGCTATGTCGGTGACGTCGGAGCCGACGAAGTCGACATGACCTGCGAATTCGTGGCCGAGCCGCATCGGTTCGGGTCCGGGTCCCATGAGGCCGCCCATCGAGATGTACTTGAGGTCGCTGCCGCATACCCCGCAGGCAGCGACTCGCACGACGATGTCACCCGACGCGGGATCTGGAGGTTCGACGCGATCCAAGCGGACGTCTCCTGGACCGTGCACGCGTACCTGTTCGATCGTCATGGCGACTTTCTATCAATATGTAGGCGGGCTGGGAAAGCCTCCGGCTTTGGCCACCATGCCCGGCGTGGTGTGTCCGAGTAGTGATTCGAGCCATTCGGTGGCTGCGATGAGAGCATTTAGGTCCAAACCCGTTTGGATCTCCATCGCGTGCAGCATGTAGACCACATCTTCGGTTGCGACGTTGCCTGTCGCCTTTGGTGCGAACGGACAGCCTCCTACCCCTCCGAGACTTGCATCGAAGACTCGCACGCCGACACCAACCGCCGCCACGATGTTCGCCATGGCGGTGTTGCGAGTGTTGTGGAAGTGTCCGCGTGGCACCGAATCGTCACCGACACAGTCGCCCAAGATACCGAAGAGGTCGGCCACCTGATTGGGCACGGCGACGCCAATCGTGTCGGCCAGAGTGATCTCGGCAGGTCCAGTTTCGGCCAGACGTAGCGCGATGTCGCGCACCACCGATTGATCGACGCGCCCTTCGAACGGGCAACCGAACGCCGAGGCGATGGTCACGGTGCGGCGTAAACCGGCCTTGGACGCGGCGTCACTGATGGAACGCCAACGATCGATCGATTCTTCGATCGTCGAGTTCTGGTTTTGCTGCGAGAACGTTTCGGACGCAACGACCACCCCGGTTATCTCGTCGACACCCGAAGCGATGGCACGTTCGACACCGATGCGATTGAGAACCAAGGCGCTGTATGTGACGCCGCTCGATCGTGGGACCGCGGCCATCAGAGCATCGGCGTCGGCCATCTTGGGCACTGCTGTCGGGCTGACGAAGCTGGCCGCCTCGATGCGGGTGTGTCCCGCGCTGATTAGACGCTTGATGAGGGCGACCTTTTGGTCGGTGCTCAGGTCGGCGGGATCGGCCTGCAGGCCGTCACGCGGCGCGACTTCAACGATCTCGACGTGGTTGGCCATGCTGAGCCACAGCATACTTCCCCTATGTCTGGTGCTTTGAGCGACATTCGGGTCATCGAGATGGGAACGCTGCTGGCGGGGCCGTTCTGTGGACAGCTCCTCGCGGACCACGGCGCGGAGGTGATCAAGGTCGAAGAGCCCGGCGACGGCGACCCCATGCGCGTTTGGGGCCAGGAGAAGGCCGACGGAAAGTCGCTGTGGTGGCCGGTGGTTGGTCGGGGCAAGAAATCGTTGACCATCGATCTGCGCGAGGTCGAAGGACAGGATCTGATTCGATCGTTGGTCGCCGAGGCAGACGTGGTGCTGGAGAACTTTCGGCCAGGGACGCTCGAGAGATGGGGACTAGGGCCTGACGAACTGCGTGCCATCAACCCGAGGCTGATTCTGACTCGGGTCAGCGGGTATGGCCAGACCGGCCCCTATTCAGCCCAGCCAGGTTTTGGCGCGATTGGAGAGGCCCTCGGAGGGATTCGCTATACGACCGGCGACCAGTCGGTTCCGCCGAGCCGGACCGGTGTAAGCATCGGAGACACTCTCACCGCGATGTTCGCGACGATCGGCACCCTCAACGCTCTACATGCGCGGCACCGTACAGGCGAGGGCCAGGTCGTAGACGCGGCTCTGTATGAGTCCGTGCTCGCGATCATGGAGTCGCTTCTGACCGAATATCACGTAGCCGGATTCATCCGCGAGCGCACGGGGTCGCTCATTCCCAACATCGCGCCGGCCAATGTGTATCCCACCTCAGATGACAAGATGCATTTGATTTCGGCCAATCAAGACTCGGTGTGGCGGCGTCTCGCTGAGGCGATGGGGCGACCGGAACTAGCCGCTGACGAACGTTATGCAACGCACATCGCACGCGGCGAATATCAAGAAGAGCTCGACGACGTGATCGCTCAATGGTCGGCGACCCTCGACTCGGACGCGTTGCACGCCGTGTTGAACGAGCACGACGTTCCGAATGGGAAGATGTATCGCGCGCCCGAGATGCTTGCTGATAGCCATTTCGCGGCACGCGAGGCGATTGCGTGGGTTGACAGTCGTGACTTCGGTGAGATCCCGATGCAGAACGTCGTGCCAAAGATGTCGGCGACACCGGGGGAGATCCGCTGGGCCGGTCCGGTGCTCGGCGAACACAACAGCGAGGTTCTGCGAGACGTGCTCGACCTCGATGAGGAGTCGATCGACGAACTCCAGCGGCGCGGGATCATCGGTTCCCCAGATCGGTCGTAGCGGTCGACGGTCTCGGGAACTGAATGTGTGCGACAACCGTTGACGTGTCGTGAGCATTGATGATGGGTCGACCCGTGCGAGGTACCCATGGGTCGCCCGGGTCGCAGCGATCGGGTTCATCGTCGCGACCGTTGGGTTGTTGGCTTGGACCGCTATTGGATCTGATTCCGAAGCGGACTCCGCCGATGTCTCTGGTACGGGGCCTTCGGGCGACGAGATCGCCAACTCAATTGAGCTGCCTCCCGATCTGGGACCAATGCCCGAGCTCGTCGATATTTCGGGTTGGCTCAATACCGACGCGACGAACTTCGACGAGGTGCGCAGCGAAGTGACGATCGTGCAGTTCTGGACATTCGGGTGCAGCAACTGCAAAGCGACGCTCCCGCACCTACAGGAGCTCTATACGAAACGACATGATGAGGGGCTCGAGATCATCGGCGTACATGCCCACGAATTCGACCACGAACGCGAACCCGACAATGTTGCCGAGGCGGTTGATGACCTCGGTGTTGTCTGGCCGGTTGCGCTCGATACGAACAAGACCAGTTTCGTGCAATGGCAGGGTTCGCCGCGCTATTGGCCTCGGACTTACGTGATCGACAGCGAGAACCGGATCCGATTCGATCACATCGGTGAGGGCGCATACGAGGTGACCGAGGGGAAGATACGCGAGCTGCTGAGCGAGGCAGGGTTCGACCTCTCCATGATCGCCCCGAACACGGACGCCGAGCCGGTGCTTGACGTCGATTCCATGGGGGTCGAGGCCAGCATGGGGCTGACAAGGGAGCTTTACGCGGGAACGGGTCGCAACTACTCCGCGCTGATGTCGCAGACCACGCCACCCTACGTCTTGCACTCCGAGTTCTACGAAGGGACTGATATAGACGCGTTGTATCAGGACCCGGGCATCCATCCGAACCACTTCTTATTCCTGAACGGGCTGTGGACCAACACGGAGGACAGCCTCGTTCACGCGCGAGAGACCGAAGGATACGAGGACTACCTCGTTCTACAGTTCTTCGCCACCAGCGTCCACGTAGTGATGGCGTCGACGAACTCCGAACCCCTCGATGTGCGCATCACGATAGATGGCGAGCCCATGCTGCCGGAGCGCGCCGGCGTCGACGTCAAGTTCGACGAGGACGGGAACAGCTACGTGCGGGTCGACGAGTCGCGTATGTACCGCGTCGTCGATATGGACGTGTTCGACGGCCATGAGCTAAAGCTGAGCTCCACCTCGCCGCACATGGAGGTCTTCGCTTTTACGTTCGGCGCTTATCAGGGCGGCGAACCCGAATCGGGAACCGGGTAACCGAATGAAACTGCGCAATGTGGTGGTGGCAATATCCTTGCTCCTGGCGGTCGCTGCTGCGTGCTCGTCCAGCGCCGAGCCGATCGACGAAGCGTCCTCCGAGGCCGTCGAGTCCCCCCTACTTGCCAACGAGTTCGCTCTGATCAAAGGGCCGGTCTCGCCCGACGGCATGCAGGCCATCTTCGCGACGGCCGACCTGGGAGTAGGCGAAAACCGCATCGGCTTCGTGCTGACGTCACCCAAGGGGCTACAGCGTGCTCCGGCAGTTAGCGTCTCTTCACGCTTCTTCGCCGACGACGGCTCACCGGGAGAGTTGAAGCAGACGGCGCTGGCGGTCTTCCGGCCCTGGCCATACGGTACCCGCGGCCTGTACACGACCACGCTTGATTTCGACGCACCCGGGCGCTGGGGCCTCGACATCGTCGTATTGGGCGCGGAGGGTGCCAGCCCGGTCGAGCTGACCTTCGACGTACGAGAAGCTCCTTCGGCGCCCGCCGTCGGTACGTCGGCTATCCGAAGCGATAGCAAGACCGTGGCCGACGTGTCGAGCGGCAGCGAGCTCACCACCGGGTCGATGTACGATGAGGACCTGTACCAGCTGACCATCGCGGACGCGGTGGTCAGCGGACTCCCCTCGGTCGTCGTGATGGCGAGCCCCGCCTT
>JADFOM010000077.1 GCA_022562835.1 Acidobacteriota bacterium
TCCCGCTCGATCCGGGGCCGTTCTGGGACATGGGCCAGGAATCCAAGGGCGACACCTGGAAGGACCTGCAGCTCTGGATCATGCGCTACGGCACCAGCCCGGACCCCTACGAGTGCTTCCAGTGGTTCCGCCGCGAGCAGATCGGCGTGTGGAACTGGGAGCGCTGGTCGGACGACGAGTTCGAGGCGCTCTACAAGGAAGGCCTGGTCTCGACCGACCCCGCCAGGCGCAACGAAATCTATCTGCGCATGCAGGAGATCATGGAAGACACCGGGGCCTACGTGTGGATTGATCACGAGCCCGAGGTGTTCATCCACCGCAACAGCGTGGCGCTCGATATCTCGCCGTCGGGCAACAGCGACTTCCGGGACTTCAAGTCGGTCTAGGCTGACAGGCGGGCGGGGCCGCACGCGTCCCGCCCGCGTTTCGCGAGGTTTCTGAGTCCATGTGGATTTACGCCCTCAAACGGTGCGGGCTGGCGGTCGTCATCGTCTTCTGCGCGTTGGCGGCGCTGTTCGCGCTGTTGCACATGATTCCCGGCGATCCGGTCTCCATCGCGCTGGGGCCGCGCGCGACGCCCGAGGTCCAGGCGCGCTACGCCGAGAAGATGCACCTCGACGAACCCCTGGTCGTTCAGTTCGGCATTTTCGTCGGCAACGCGATCACCGGCGATCTCGGCATGGACGTCTTTTCCGAGCGCAGCGTCACCCTCATCGTCCTCGACCAGTTGCCCTTCACCATCGTGCTGGCCCTGGCGGGGCTGGGCTGGGCGGTTATCCTCGGCATCCCGCTGGGCTGCCTTTCGGCGGTCAGGCCGAATAGCTGGCTCGACCGGGTGACCGGCCTGGTCTCGGTTGGCACCATCGCCGTGCCGTCCTTCCTGGTCTCGATCTGGTCGCTGCTCGTGTTCTCCGTCATGCTCGGCTGGCTGCCGGTCCTCGGCGCCGGCGATCCGGGCGACCTGGGCGACCAGATCTATCATCTGATCCTGCCCGCCTTCGCCGTCGGCCTCGGCTGGGTCGGCTACCTGGCGCGCCTGGTGCGCGCCTCGATGCTCGAGGTGATGGGCGAGAACTACATCCGCGCGGCCTGGGCGTTCGGCCTGCCCCGGCGCACGGTGGTCTACCGCTACGCCCTCAAGGTCGCCATCCTGCCGACCATCACGCTGATCGGCATCGGCTTCGGCAACCTGCTCTCGGGCACGGTGTTCGCCGAGATCATCTTCTCCCGGCCGGGGCTCGGCAAGCTGATCTTCGACATGGTGATGAACCGCAACTTCCCGGTCGTCCAGGGCGCCGTGCTGGTGACCGCCGCGCTCTATGTCGTGGTTGCCCTGGTGGCCGACCTGGTGGTCGCCTGGACCGATCCCCGTGTCCGCGAGTCGCTCTGACATCGCCGCCCAGGCGACCGCCGCGCGGCCCTTCAGCGAGCGCCGCGAGAAGCTCATGCTGCTGCTCGCCAACCGCCAGGGCATGGTGGGCCTGGTCCTCGTCCTGGCGTTCTTCGCCAGCGCCATCTTCGCGCCCTGGCTGGCGCCCTACGACCCCAATGCGCTGGACATTCCGGTGCGTCTGTCGGGCCCCACCTGGGATCACTGGGCGGGCACCGACAGTCTCGGTCGCGATCAGTTCACTCGACTGCTGTACGGAGCCCGCGTCTCGCTGGGTATCGGCGTTTCGGTTGCGTTCTTGTCGACCCTGATCGGCGTGACGGTTGGTGTACTGGCCGGTTTCCTTGGTGGATGGGTTGAGTCGGTCCTCATGCGGCTCACCGACATTGCTCTGATGGTTCCGCCGCTGATCTTCTTGATAATTGGTGCGCGAATGATGCAGGACAAGCTGTCGGGCGGCGCGATCTGGCCGCTGATCTTCTTGGTGACCGTCGTCTCGTGGATGACAATCGCCCGGGTCATCCGCGGCCAAGTATTGGCACTACGCGAGCGTGAATTTGTTGAGGCGGCAAGGGCGCTCGGGGCGAAGAAGCGACGCATCATCGGCCGGGCAATCCTGCCGAATCTGATCGGCATCATCACGGTAAATCTGACGATCGCCGTTGCCGGTGCGATCCTGCTCGAGTCCACGCTCTCGTTCCTGGGATTAGGGGTGCAGGTACCTACACCGACATGGGGAAACATGCTCGACAGCGCAAAAAGTTTCATCGAGACGGAGCCATATCTCGTTTGGTTTCCCGGACTCGCAATCGTCATCACCGTGTTGTGCGTGAACTTCGTTGGTGACGGCTTGCGCGACGCCCTCGATCCCACGCAGCGCAAGACATGAGCGCCGCACAGAGCGACGGTGGAGGCGCGCCGCTGCTGCGGGTCGATGATCTGAGAGCGACCTACGACACCGAAGGTGGTGTGGTTAGAGCCGTCGATGGCGTCAGCTTCGAACTGCGCCATGGCGAGGTCCTCGCCATCGTTGGCGAGTCGGGATCGGGCAAGACAGCGACCTCTCTTGCGTTGCTCGATCTGTTGCCAAAACATATTGGCAAGGTCGTGGGTGGTAGCGCCGAGTTCGACGGAATCGATCTCACCAAACTTTCAGCGGCGGATATGCGAGCTGTGCGCGGAGCGCGCATTGCGATGATCTTCCAGGATGCGCTCACGGCGCTCAACCCGGTGCACAAGGTAGGCAAGCAGATATCCGAGATGATCCGGGCCCATCAAAGAGTGCCACGTTCACAAGCTTGGGAACGCGCCGTGGATCTGCTCGAGATGGTCGGCATACCCAACCCTCGAGAACGCGCCTCCAACTATGTCCACGAGTTTTCCGGTGGCATGCGCCAACGCGCCATGATCGCGATGGCGATCGCGCTCGAGCCGGAGATCTTGATCGCGGACGAGCCGACCACTGCGTTAGACGTAACCGTGCAGGCTCAGGTGCTCGATGTGTTGTTGGGTCTGCGCGAACGGTTGGGCATGTCGATCATCCTCATCACACACGATCTTGGCGTCGTGGCACGTGCGGCAGATCGCGTGATGGTGATGTACGGGGGACGCAAGATCGAGGAACAGACCACCGAAGGGTTGTTCGCGAACCCGCAACATCCCTATACGAAGGGCTTGTTGCGCTCGATGCCGCGACTCGACAGCGTAATCGGCGATCGGCTGACCCAGATTCCCGGGGCGCCTCCCAGTCTGGTCAATCCGTCGGAGGCATGCCGATTCGCCCCGCGTTGTGACTTTGCCAGACCGATTTGTGATGAGCAGTACCCGGCGCAGGTGTCGATCGGTTCTGGATCTCAGGTCGCTTGCCATGCCGCTGGTGACCCGACCTGGGAGACCAACACGTGAGCGAGCCGCTGCTGATCGTGCGGGACTTGGTCAAACATTTCCCGCAGTACGAACAACGCATCCTGACCAAGCGCCAGACCGGATCGGTGCGTGCTGTCGACGGCGTAAACCTCGACGTCATGGCCGGCGAGACGGTTGGCCTCGTCGGCGAGTCGGGGTGCGGTAAATCGACGACCGCGCGACTCATCCTTCGTTTGATCGAGGCGACGTCGGGCAGTGTGATCTTCGACGGAGTCGATGTGTTGAACGCCGACGACGAGGCGTTACGGCGCCTCCGCCGCCAGATGCAAATCGTGTTTCAGGACCCCTACGCGAGTCTCAATCCACGGCTGTCAGTGCGAGAGATCGTCGGTGAGGGCCTGCGCATATGGGGAGAGACGGCCGATTTCGACAAACGGGTTGGGGACCTGCTGGATCGGGTCGGCCTGAATCGACGGTTCCTCGACCGCTACCCGCATGAGTTCTCTGGCGGTCAGCGGCAGAGGCTCGGCATTGCGCGGGCGCTAGCGGTCCGTCCAAAATTGCTGGTACTAGATGAGCCGGTCTCGGCACTAGACGTATCGGTGCAGGCGCAGGTTCTGAACCTGTTGGTCGATCTGCGCGACGAGTTCGATCTGACCATGATCTTCATTGCGCACGACCTCTCTGTGGTGCGCCAGATCTGCGACCGGGTAGCGGTGATGTACCTAGGGCGAATCGTCGAGCTGGGCGACCGCGATGGGATCTACACACGCTCGACGCACCCCTACACCCAAGCCCTGATGTCGGCTGTTCCCGTGCCCGACCCTGTGCACGAACGCGAGCGTGAGCGCATCCCGCTCGAGGGTGATCCACCGTCGCCGCTCAACCCGCCCAGCGGTTGTCGGTTCCACCCTCGCTGCTTCAAAGCAGAGACGATCTGTCGCACGGAAGACCCGCCTCTGATCGAACGGGTGGGCGGGCATGAGTGCGCATGTCATTTTCCCGAGGTCTCAAACGTCACCTGAGGTCTTTGCAGCTTTGCTCGCGGCAAGTTCCGCCGATGGATGAGCAATGGACACAAACGCGCCGGAGGCTCGGCTTCTACTCGGGGTTTCGGCGCTCGCAGCGTTGGCGGCGATGCTGGCGGGTTGCGAGCCGACAGGTGTGAGCGCGCTCGACTCGGCGCTGTGCGCAGCGTTGGTCGTGGTTGCCGTAATCGGCGGCGCGACGGCACGGCCGACCGTCTTGGTCGGTGTTGGCTTGTTTGCTGCGGTGTCTGGCTCCGCGTCCTCATGGGGACTTCTTGGCGTCACAGGAGCGGCGATCGGGCTCGGTTATCTGTGGCGGGCCCCGAAACTGACGTCATTGCAGAAGGTCGCGTGCGGGACGGTCTCGGCGGCCATCTCCGGCGTCGCGCTGTTGCACCTTGGGTCCGGTCCGTTCACCGGCTCTACGGCGATCATCGCAGCGATCGGTCTTGGCGTGTTGTGGTATTCGGCCTGGTCGTCTGCCGGCGATCGAGTTCGTGCGCGCGTCATACATCTGCTTGCAGTCTGCGCCGGTCTTGTGGTGCTTGGAACGTTGACCACCGGCGCCGCGGTGCTTGGAGGCAGGCCACATGCCGAGCGGGGGATCGATGCCGCGCGAGCTGGACTCGAGTTCGTGCGCGGTGGTGATCTGGGATCCGCGTCGTCACAACTCGAGATCGCTCGAAGCGAGTTTGCTGCGGCCGGCGACGCCTTCAACTCCTGGTGGTCGTTGCCGGGTCGGGTCATACCGGTTCTGAGTCAGCAGCTCGACGCCTTAGGGGCGGCCAGTGAGCAGGGCTCCGCCGTTTCGGTCGCGGCACAGGAGACGCTGGTTCTTGGCGACCTCGACTCGCTGCGGGTTGACGGAACGATCGACGTCGAGGCAATTTCAGCGCTCGCCACACCGCTGGCTCGATCGGTGGACGTACTGGAGCTGGCGAAGATCGAGCTCGCCGGTGTTAGCTCTGGCTGGCTGGTCGGACCGATCTCTCAGCGCCTAGACGAGCTCTCATCAGAACTGAGCGATGTCAGCCAAGACCTCGCGATCGCCAAGGTCGCGGTCGACGCCGTGCCGGGCCTCGTTGGAGCACAGGGTCCGCGTCGCTACCTGGTGGTCCTGGCGACCCCGTCCGAAACCCGTGAGCTCGGCGGCATTCTGGGCAGCGTTGTCGAGATGACGGTCGCCGATGGGCGGCTGTCGTTCTCCGAAGCGATACTCAACGAGGATCTCAACGCGCAGGCGACGCTCGAGGGCCTCGCCGATCCGTCGTCATATCCGAGTCGATTTGTCGCCAACGAGCCCGAACGGTTCTCGCAGAACTGGACCGGAACCGTCGATTTCCCGACCGCTGCCCGAGCGATTGGAGAGCTCTACCCTCAGATGGGCGGCTCGCAGCTCGACGGCGTGCTCTACGTGGATCCGGTCGCGATCGAGGCGATTCTCGCAATCACCGGCCCGATCTCGGTCCCCGGTCTGGATCACACGCTCGGTGCCGGCGAGATCGTCGAATGGCTGACCAAAGGTCAGTACATGGAGTTCCCCGAGCAGGCCGATCGCACAACGTTCCTAGCGGCGGTGTCGGAGGCAGCGATGAACCAACTGATGTCGACCCCGATCCCCGATGTGGGATATCTCATCGACACCCTGGCGCCCGCGGTGCGCGCAGGCCATCTTCGTTTCGTCACATTCCATGACGGTGATCGGGCGTTTCTCGAGCAGCTGGGAATCACCGGGGTGTTCGACCCGCCGCCAGGCGACGTGGTGACGGTACTCCAGGCAAACGCTTCGGAGGACAAGCTCGATGCGTTCCTCGAACGTGGTCTGACCTACGACATCACGGTCGATCCGTCGACCGCCACATTCACAGCGAACCTCGCGGTGGAGTTGACGAACACCGTTCCAACAAACGCCCCGGCCTACATGCTCGGGGGTCCCGACGCGCGATACCCGGTCGGTACCAACATCGTGCAGGTGTCCATACTCGGACCCAACCGCCTGGCGACCGCATCGATCGACGGAGACCCAACGGTTGCTGAGCTCAATCGAGAATTTGGTCTTGAGCGCTACACCGTGTTCGTCGATGTCGCCCCAGGGGAGAGCCGAACCGTTGATTTCGCGCTCACCGGCGAACTCATCGACGAGGATCGCTACTCGTTGTGGTGGTATACGCAGCCTCGGGTCAGCCTCGACAAGGCCAGACTGATCATTCGGCGCGCCGACGGCGTCGCGTTGAGCGACGAGCAGATCGATGGGCCCAGTTCCTTGAAGGCGACTGTCCGGGGTCGCAGAGATGCTCAGCGGCTCGTCGCCACCTTCGAGCCGATCGGGTCTCAGCTTTTCACCGTCGAGTTGCCATCGGGTTAGGGCTGCCAGCGCCGCTGATGCAATGACCGAAAGGTACAAACGGACCGCGCCAATGAGTCGGTCGGCCCTATCGGCGCAGTCGCCTGGATCGGTACCAATGGAGTGGACCCGATACGAATTTGTTGTACGCATCAGCGGGCTGGCTGAGGAGAGAGCAAATGAAGGCGCGAATCGTTCTGATGTTGAGTGTCGTCCTCCTGGCGCTGGCGGCGTTCGCCCCTGCCGCGTCGGCAGAGTCGGGTTACGGTCCGTCAGGCTGTCTGGAGGGAAGCTCTGCGCCCGCTAGCGAGAACGTTGTGGAATGTGAGACGACCGATGTTGTCGATGGCGGCGTCGAAGATCCGGTGGAGCAGGCCCCCGAAGCGGAGAAGCTGGCATTCACCGGTGCAAGCTCGCAGCTGATGCTGATGATCGCCGTCGGGCTGATCGGCGGCGGCGCCCTCGTGGTTACCGGCACGCGACGTCTCGGTGGCAGCTGACAACTATCGATCTAGCTGGTGGTTTCGGAATCCGCCGCGTTCAGCCTCTCCCACTCCTCGAGTCGAGCGGCACTCTGCGCCTTGGCCTTTTCGTGGAGTTTCGACAGTTCGCGAACCTTTGAATGGTCGTCATAGATCTCTGGATCGGACAGGTCTGCCTCGAGCTTGGCGACCTCTGCCTCGGCGCGCTCCCAGCGCCGCTCGGCCTTGGTCAGGTCTTTGCGGGCCTGGTTTTCTCCATGGCGTTGCTCGGCGCTGCGTCGACGTCGGTTCTTGCGTTCGTTGTTTTTGGGCGACTTCGATGTTGACTCCTGGCGTGCCGCCGCTGGAGTGAGAGCCTGCTCGCGCGGTGCCAGTGCCGAATCGAGATCGGTGTGGATGGTTGCCCTGCCGTCGCGTACAACTATCAGGCGCTCGGCCACCGAGCGTATGAGATGGCGGTCGTGGGTGACGAGCAACACGGTGCCTGGGTAGGCGACCAGCGCATCTTCGAGCACGTCACAACTGGGGAGGTCGAGGTGGTTTGTGGGTTCGTCGAGAATCAACAGGTTCACCGGATTGACCATTGTCTTGGCCAGCGCGAGACGCGTCTGTTCACCGCCGGAAAGCTCACCGACTCGGCGTTCGGAGGCTTCATCACGAAACCCGAACGACCCGAGAATCGAGCGCAGGTTGCGGCCGCTGTCATCGCCGACGTCACTACGGAACTCCTCGAGCACCGTCTTGTCGAAGTCCATGACCTCGACCTGGTGTTGCGCGAATGAGGCGATGTCGACGTTGTTGCCGAGCTTGGCAACGCCTGACTCGGGCGTGAGCTCGCCGAGGAGCAACTTCAAAAGCGTCGTCTTCCCGGCGCCATTGGGGCCGACGAGCGCGAGCTTCTGGCCCCGCTCGATGACAAGTTCTACATCGGATACCACCGGGTTTCCGGTCTCGTAGCCCCCGGTGACGCCGTGTAGCTCGGCGACAACCCTGCTCGAACGCCTCGGTTCTGGGAACGCGAATCGTTTCGCAACTTCGCCTCGGCTCGGGACCGGGATCGCTTCGAGCTTCTGGAGTGTTTTGAGCCGACTCTGCACCTGGCGTGCCTTGGTCGCCTTGTAGCGAAAGCGATCGACGAACAGTTCGAGGTGCGCGACGCGGCGTTGCTGCTGTGCGGCAGCCGCTTCGGCGGCGACGATGCGCTCCTCACGTGCGACGACGAACTCCGCGAAACCCCCCACGTACTCGGTAGCGGTCTGGTTGGCCAGCTCGATGATGCGATTGGCGACAGCGTCGATGAAGTCGCGATCGTGGCTGACGAACAGTAGAGCGCCGGACCATTGACTCAGATATTGCTCGAGCCAAGCGACGCTGTCGACGTCGAGGTGGTTGGTCGGTTCGTCGAGCATCAGAATGTCGGGATTGGAAAACAGGAGACGAGCCAGAGCAACACGCATACGCCAGCCCCCCGAAAGCTCGTTCACCGGTCTCTGGGCCTGCTCGTTGCTGAAGCCGAGCCCGGCTAGGACGCGGTAGGCGTCCGCCTCAAGCGCGTAGCCGCCCTGTTGTTCGAAGCGGCTCTGCAACTCGCCGTAGCGGTCGAGGAGCCCCTCATCGGCGTCGCCGTCCGCGAGCTTTGCTTCGAGATCGTGCACCGATGCGGCTAGCGCGGCAAGCGCCGATGCCGACAGAACTTCATCGATGGCTCGCGCCGAGGGGTTGTCGGTCAACTCCTGAGGGAGATATCCGACCGTCGAGTCTTTCGCAATGTGGACCTCGCCGGCGTCGGCGTCCTGGACGCCGATCAGGATCTCCACGAGCGTGGTCTTTCCGGTGCCGTTTCCTCCGATGAGCGCAACCCGTCGGCCCGGCGTGAGTTGAATCGTTACGTCCTCAAAAAGAGTTCGAAGACCATGCGATTTGGCCAGGCGGGATGCGGTGATCACCTGCGAGATCGTATCGGCGCGATGGAGCTCCGCTAACGTCAACGAACGTGACCCAACGCGAAACAGGCACGGACCTACTGGAGGTCCACGTCGTCGACGGCATCGGGCGGGTAGTGCTCAACGACCCAGATCGACACAACACCATCTCCGCGGAGATGGCCACAGCGCTGCTCGGCGCCATCCGCTCGGTGGACGAGGACCCCTCGGTGCGGGTCATCACGCTCGAGGGAGCAGGTGGGCGAGCGTTCGCGTCCGGCGCCGATATCGGCGAGCAGAACGACCGAGCTGGCGGCGGTTCGATGCTTCAACAGGCCGAGCCGCATCGGTCGATGTTCGAGGGCATTGGCTGTGACGTCCTCATCGCTAGTGCCAAGCCGGTGGTCGCGCGTGTGCAGGGTTGGTGTCTCGGCGCAGGCATGTTGCTGGCGCTCTGTGCGGACCTGCGCATTGCGGATACAACGGCGATCTTCGGTATACCTGCGAGCCAGCTCGGGCTGGCTGCACCGAAGCAAGCAACCGCGATACTCACTGCGACGGTCGGGCCTACGATCGCTTCGGAGATGCTGTTCCTGGGCGGCCAGATCGATGCCGAACGGGCGGCCAT
>JADFOM010000078.1 GCA_022562835.1 Acidobacteriota bacterium
GGGGAACCACTTGCCGTCCGACGCGGTCCACCAACCTTCACCCTGGGACTGATCGCTCATCGTGATACTCCTCGACTCTGTCGCCGTCGAGCATATTGTCTGGGGGCGATCGATCGGTGGAAGTCGCCTAGGTTCTCACTCGAAAGCGACCCATCGCGCGACGTCGGTCAAATACCGCCACCGGCTGCGCGGAACAGCTCAAGAAACGCCATGTCGCCGTACGCACTTTCGGGATCAGCCCGCACGGCCTCGTCGAGCGCCTGAGTATCATCGCCGATGAGGATCCGCCAGGTGTTTGAGCGCACGCCGTCGAGGATGACCGTCGCCGCCTGAGCGGCGCTGACCGGCGCGTTGTCACGAAACATGCTCGACAACGCGTTCATCATCTCCGCCGATTCGGCATCTAACTCATCGGCACCGTGAGTTACCGAGTTCTCGACTATCGAGGTACCGATGTGGCCTGGCATCACGACCGAGACCCCGACGTGTGGTGCGTTGAGCTGGACGTCGTTGAGCAGACCTTCTGTGAAACCTTTCACCGCAAACTTGGCCGCCGAATAGGCGGTGTGGGGTCGATCGGGACCGAGGGAGGCCCAGAACCCATTGACGCTGGCGGTGTTGATTAGATGCCCTTCGCTCGAGGCGATCAGCAGTGGCATGAAAGTACGGGTGCCGTTGTAGACACCGCCCCAGCAGACATCGAAGCAGCGATCCCATGAGGCGCGGGAGTCGTTTATGAAGCTGCCGCCTCCAGAGATCCCCGCGTTGTTGAAGACGAGGTTGACGAAGTTGGTGTCGTGCTCGGCGCAGACTTCGTCACGAAATGCCAGCATTGAGTCCTCGTCTGCCACATCGCACCGATGTGTGGTGACCCTTACCCCGCTGGATTCGGCGCTGGCCATCTCGCGGGTTTCTTCGAGGTTGTCCGTGGACAGGTCACAGGTCGCAACGTGACAGCCGTCGGCGGCGAGTTGCCGTACGAGTTCTCGGCCCATGCCGCTCCCCCCGCCGGTTACGACCGCGATCTTGTCGGCAAAGCTCTCCATGAAAAGTTCCTCTCCAAGCGACGGTCAGGCGGCCGCGTTGAACTCAACGAGTACTCGGTCGGCTTCGGGGTGCTTGGAAATACGTTCTTGCACCACGGCGATCGAACGTTTTGCCGCCAGCGCAGGTTGTTCGACGGTCGCCCACTGAACCATGCCGTCCCAGAAGCGGTCGACAAGTTCGGCACCCGACACGGTGCCTCCATCGAGTGTCCGCAGAGTGACGCTGCGAAGTTCGCCGAGGTAGAGGTTCAGTGAACGCACGTGGATGAGTTCGTCGGTGCGGATCCGCTCGACGATCTCGGCGGCCTCCTCGGCCTTTGCACGACGGTCCGAGAACAGGTCCGGCGTGCGCAGGATCGCCTGCGTCTCGGCAAAACCGATCTCGGCGCGGAACTCGATGATCAACAGGTTCGCCAGGAACGAAAATGTGTTCTCGATCTCCTGAGCGATTTCGGACAGAAAGCGGGTGCCGCCCGCTTCGTCGCGACCGATGTTCGCTTCGGGTTCGACGTCGGGGAAAGCGTCGGGCCCAAACGCAAGATCGCGCAAGGCGAACCACATGGCGTCGTGGCCGCCGATACCAAGGTCGGGCTGGCCGCCTTCGTCGATGCCGTGGGCGTCGAGCAGACCCTTGTCGAGATGTCCGATGGCCATGGTCGAGATGTCCTCGACGATCGCCGCCTGAAGGTCGGGTATGGGCAGCTCGGATAAGAAACGGCCTCGAGCCTCGATCTTCCCGATGATGGTCAAGGTGTTCCAGAAACCCTGGGTTAGGCCATTGCGCATCAACACGAGCTGCTGTTCGGCGTTTGGGATGCGGGCGCCGTCGAGGAGGTCGGCCGAGGCGCTGAACGGCGCACCGCCCCGTGAGCGCAGCGCAGCTTCCCAGGCGTCCATCGCAGGTTCACGAACGAGCGCCCGCGGTGGCTGATAGCTGCCGTTGGCAAGGAACCCACCGTGTAGCCGTGTGCCCGAAACGACGTGAGGTGTGGAGTAGTCGTGATCGCTCATGAGCTCGTCACGGGTATAGGACAACTTTGCCATGATCACTCCTAGACGTTCTTGGGAAGCTCCGAGAACGGCACGTTCTTGGTGTCACCGGGTTCCTTCGGCAGGCCCAGCACACGTTCGCCGATGATGTTGCGTTGAATCTGGTCGGTGCCACCGTAGATCGGCGGCGCCTGTGCATAGAGAGCCTGGCCGGTCACCATGCCAAGCATGGGGTTGCCGGTCGCCTTGTTGAGTGCCTCGGTCTGTTCGGGGGTATAGCCGTGCAGTGTGCCGGCCGGACCGAGGATGCGAAGGCCGAGGTCGCGGATGAGGCGCACCATGTCGCTCATCTGCAACTTCGAGATGTTCGCCATGCCGGGGATGTCTCCGCCGCTCGCCTTGACGGCCTTGAGGCGCTGTCCGTTGTAACCAGCGACAGCATCGAGGATGTGAAGGCGCATCAGGTCTTGACGCACCGTCGGGTCGGTGAGCTTGCCTGCGTCCCTTGCAAAGCCGGCGAGCATCGCGCTACCCGACGGCCGTTTCTTGGGCTTGTCGGTCTTGTCTGAAGCGGCCTTGGGAGCTCTCACGAGGTCACCGGCGCGGCGCTCGAGCTGTTGGGAGACAGTGCCAGGTTCGGCACCGCCGCCGGCCCCTCCCGCACCGGCACCAAGTCCGGCGCGCTCGTTCATCAGGGTGGTGTTCGTGGCGGCCCAGCCGTTGTTTACGTCGCCGATCACGGCGCTGCTCGGCACACGTGCGTCATCGAGGAACACCTCGTTGAACATCGAGTGGCCCGTCATTTCCTTGAGTGGCCGTAGCTCGACGCCACTTTGGTGCATGTCGATCGCCATCCATGTGATGCCCTGATGTTTGGGTGCATCGGGGTTCGTGCGGGCGATGAGCATGCCCAGGTCTGCGCTCTGACCGAGCGACGTCCAGACCTTTTGACCGTTGATGATCCACTCGTCACCGTCGAGCTCGGCCTTGGTGGAGAGCCCCGCGAGGTCCGATCCGGCGCCGGGTTCAGAGAACAGCTGACACCAGGCCTGTTGTCCGGTGACAATGTCTTTGACGTAGTGGTCGATCTGTTCTTGTGAACCGTGCGTCGTGATTGTTGGTGCTGCGAGCAGCACGCCGAGACCCGATGGTGCGCCGAGTGCACCGAATTCGACGATCTGACGGCTGACCGCGACGGCGTCGCTGCGCGAGAGGCCGCGGCCGTAGGCGCCTGTGGGCAAGGTTGGCGCGGCCCATCCCGCAGTGCCGAGACGTTCCCACCATTGACTCACGGTGAGCTCCGGGTCCCAGTTCTCCTCGAGCCAGGCGCTCAGCTCGGCGCGGGGATCTGCGTTCGTCGTCGTCACGGTCGATTACCCTTCGTTGGTCGTTTCGTGGTCAGGATACGGCGCTCTGGGTTGGCTCTCCAAAGCGACGGGTGAGGCCGAGCCGGATGGTGAGATCGTCGAGAAGCTCGTCGGCGCTGGGGAATATTTCTTCGTCATCGCCGGTGCAGACATCTACGATCCCGTGGATCCAGGTGTGGATTTGGGTGGCGACGAACACGGGGTCGCGGTCGTCGCGGTTCTCGGCCAGCATGATTTCGACGCGTCCTACCAACTTCGCGAACACTTCAAGACTGGCCGCCCGGATCTTGGTGTACATCGCAGCCACTCTTTCGGATTCAGTATCTGTGTTGGACGCAGCGTTGGTCGACGCCGATTTGGTCGACAGAGCGTTGGCGTGCATGGCCCGGTATTGGCCGGGGTTTTGATCGACGAAGGCAACGTAGGCGCTGCCAACTTGTCGGAATTGGCTGAAGCAGTCGATGTCGGGATTTTCCGCCGACTCGATGGCTGCATCGAAGGACTCCCAGCAATGTACGACGGCGTCGCCGAGGAGGTCGGTGGCGTTTTCGAAATGTCGATAGACCGCAGTTGGCGATACGCCGGCGCGAGCGGCAACGGCGCGGAGCGAGACCCGGTCGACCGAACCTTGCTCGGCGATGAGTTCAGCGGCGGCGTGGAGCAGGTCGATGCGCAGGCGGTCGCCCTGCCCGCGAGGATTCTGACCACGGGGGTTTTGATCCCGGGAGGCTGTGGGGATGGGAGTGACAGACATCACAGCAACTATATGTTGACAGGCGTGTGTTTACGAGTGTAAACCTTACTGGCATCGGTTAACGACTGTTACCCAAGGGGATAGAATGTACGGTAAGGCAGCTCCGGAGACGCCCGAGCCCAGCAAGGCGCCGACATCACCATTCACCCGCCTGGGGCGCGTGGTAGTAGCGGCTCGTCGGCGTGTTCTGGTCGGCAGTGTCATCGGCATGGTCATCGCTGTGGTGTTGGGTGTCGGCGTGTTCGATCGCCTCAAGACCTCAGGGTTCGAGGAGGACGGCGCCGAGGCGGTGCGAGCGGTCGAGGAACTCGAGGATCGCTTCGGAACCGGAGATCCATCGGTTGTATTTTTGTTGAGTGCTCCCGCTGGGGTCAGCGTCGATGACCCCCAGGCGGTCACCGATGGTGAGGCGTTTACCGCGACGCTGGAGGCACGTGACGACATCGACGATGTCGTCAGCTATTGGTCGCTGGGTCGTGTGGCGTCGCTGCGTAGCGTCGAAGGTGATCGCGCTCTGGTCATGGCGCGTATTCCCGGCAACGCGGACGACAATCCAAACTGGTCGGCGGTGCTGGGTGATCTTCAGGAATACGCGGGCACTTCTGGCATCTTCGACGTCGAGATCAGCGGCCGGGCCGAGATCTTCGAACGGGTTGGAGACACCATCAAGGGTGATCTAGCCAAGGCCGAGGCGATCGCCATCCCAATCACAGCGTTGCTGCTGATCGGCGTTTTTGGTGGGCTGATAGCGGCATTGCTGCCGCTCGCTGTTGGGGTAATGGCGATCTTCGGGGCGTTCTTTGTGCTGTTCCTCGTCACTGGCGTGACCGACGTGTCGATCTTCTCGCTGAATCTGGTCACCGCTATGAGCCTCGGACTGGCTGTCGATTACAGCCTCTTCATCGTGTCGAGATTCCGCGAGGAACTCGCCGCGGGCCGCGGCGTCGACGCGGCGGTGATCCGTACCGTGGAAACCGCCGGGCGAACGGTGGCGTTCAGCGCCCTCACGGTCGCTGTGTCACTCGCAGCTCTGCTGATCTTCCCGCTGTATTTCCTTCGGTCGTTCGCCTACGCGGGGGTAGGTGTGTTGTTGATCGCGATGGTCGCGTCGGTTGTGACACTTCCCGCGCTGCTGGCGACGATCGGCACAAGGATCGATCGATTTCAGTTCTGGTCACATAACGAACCCGCGGATGGCGAGGGCTTCTGGTATGGGATGGCCACGCGGGTGATGCGTCGGCCGCTGTTGGTGGCGGTCTCGGTGATCACGCTGTTGGTGCTGGTCGGTTTACCGTTCCTGCGAGTCGAATGGGGAACGCCCGATCATCGGGTTCTGCCAGACGGAGACCCGGCACGTGAGGCCTTCGAGGTGCTCGAGGAGGAGTTCGATTCGAACGAGCCGATCGCCTTTCCGGTAGTTGTCATCGACAGCACACTCGGTGAAAGCAACTCTGCTGGGGATACGCCGGGCGTCGAAGCCGAGGCGATCGACGGGTACGCGGCCGCGTTGTCCAACATCGAGGGGGTCGATCGCGTGGACGCGGCGACGGGTCGTTATGTCGATGGCTCGTTGATCATCGGTCCTGACGAATCGTTGGAGCGCCACGTGGGCGACGGCGCGACCTGGTTCAACGTCGTACCGAGTGTGCAGCCGATCTCGACAGAGGGTGAGGCGATTGTGCAACAGATTCGCGGCCTCGACTCGAATGACGCAGGTGTCACGGATTTCGAGGAGGTGCTGGTTGGCGGTCAGTCGGCGAGCCTGATCGACACCAAGGAATCGATCCTGTCGCGGATTCCGCTTGCGGCCGCGTGGATTGGATTCTCGACGTTCGTGTTGTTGTTCTTGATGTTCGGGTCGCTGCTGGTGCCGCTCAAAGCGATCGTGTTGAACCTGTTGTCGCTCACCGCCACCTTCGGAATAATGGTCTGGGTCTTTCAATACGGTCACGGGTCTGGCTTGATGGATTTCACCGCGACCGGGCTTACCGATGTCACGACACCGATTCTTATGTTCTGCGTCGCCTTCGGTTTGTCGATGGACTATGAGGTCTTTCTCCTCAGTCGTATCAAGGAGGAGTATGACCACTCCGGAGACAACGACGAGGCGATCGCGTTGGGGCTGCAACGCACAGGACGCATCGTGACCGCCGCCGCAGCCTTGCTGGCCGTGACATTTTTTGCGATCGCCACGAGCCAGGTGACCTTCATCAAACTGTTCGGTCTGGGCCTAGGTGTGGCGGTCCTTGTCGATGCCACGATCGTGCGGGCCACACTTGTACCTGCACTGATGAAGTTGGCTGGGGAAGCGAACTGGTGGTTGCCCGGATGGCTTCGGCGTGTACATGATCGGTTGGGCTTTGCGCATGACGCACCCGTTGAAGAACCCGAACAACCCGAACTACTCGAACCCATACGAGAGGACGTCTCGGTATGAGCACCATTGACAAGGACACCACGAAGGGCGCAGATGTGAGCGACACAAGCGTGTATCTGTCGAACAACTACGCGCCCGTCGCCGACGAGATCACCGTCAACGACCTGAACGTGATCGGAGCGATACCCGAGGAGTTGGACGGCCGTTGGTTACGTAACGGCCCGAACCCGATCGGCGAGGTCGACCCGGCGACCCATCACTGGTTCACCGGCAACGCAATGGTGCACGGCGTGCGTATACGTGGCGGCCGTGCGGAGTGGTACCGCAACCGTTGGGTGCGCGGTCAACGCGAGGCCGAGGCGTTGGGTGAACCGATGCCTACCGGTCCCGTGCACACCGAGTTCGGTGCAGCTGGTCCTAACACGAGCATCGGTGGTTTCGCAGGCGAGATCTGGGCGTTGGTTGAGGCAGGCGCTGTGCCGATGCGGATGACACCCGAACTCGACACGATTGGCTACGACGACTTCAGCGGGACTCTGCCCAACGGTTTCAGCGCACATCCGAAGTACGACCCGGCATCCGGTGAGCTGCATGCGGTGTGTTACACGTGGCCTGACCTGATGGATCACGTCCAGTACGTGGTGGTGGGTCGAGACGGCAAGGTCACCAAGGTGATCGACGTGCCCGTCGATGACATGCCGATGATCCATGACATGTCGATAACGCAGAACTATGCGTTGGTCTATGACCTGCCGGTGACCGTCGATATCGACCTCGCGATGCAGGAACGGTTCCCGTTCCGCTGGAATCCCGATCACCCTGCTCGGGTGGGGCTGCTGTCACGCGACGCCGACAATGCGGACGACATCATCTGGTGCGACGCACCGATGAACTACTTGTATCACCCGCTCAATGCCTATGAAGACGAAGATGGGCGGGTCGTTGTGGATGTTTGCAGCTACGACGTGATGTTTCACAAGGACCTCAACGGTCCACTGGGTGACACGACACCGGTACTCGACCGCTGGACGATCGACCCCAAAACCCGTACGACCAACGTGGAACACGTCGATGAGCGGCTCCACGAGTTTCCCCGCCACAACCCGAAGGTTGGTGGCATGAAACATCGTTTCGGCTACACAGCGGGTGCAACGAATG
Source organism: Acidobacteriota bacterium (assembly GCA_022562835.1). Lineage (GTDB taxonomy): Bacteria > Actinomycetota > Acidimicrobiia > Acidimicrobiales > SHLQ01 > JADFOM01. The sequence continues at coordinate 7,693 of JADFOM010000078.1, forward strand.
GAAAGGCCGATCTGTTCGGCGCGACCTACAAGATCGACTATGACGCCGGGACGATCCTCGAACACGATCATGGCGAAGGACGGGGAGGAGCCGAGCCCGTCTTTGTGGCCAAGGAGGGTGGCAGCGCCGAGGACGACGGCTGGTTGATGGTCGCAGTGCACGACGCGACGGTCGACCGCAGCGACCTGGTGATCCTTGACGCTGCAGACTTTGAAGGCGACGAGGTTGCCCGGATCGAGTTGCCACGTCGGGTGCCGCACGGTTTCCACGGCAACTGGGTACGCGACTGAGCCACCGTGCCACGTTGTATCGCCGCGACTACGGTGCGCACCATGGCAAACACAGAACTCGAAATGTCTGGTGGCCCGGGCGGCATCAATCCGACCCCTGAGTCGATCGCGGCGCTATTTGAGGCGCACGGCGATGGCCCGGTGCACATGTTGAACCTGTTGAAGTTTCGCGAGGTCGCCGACTATCCGTCCGGTCATGAACACGAAGGTTCGTCAGGCGCAGACGCGTACGGTCGATACGGAGAGGTGGCGATCCGCAACGTCATGGGACTCGGTGGCCGAATCGTCTATATGTCGATGTTTGACGCGTCGGTCATCGGCGACCCGGCTGAAGACTGGGACCAGATCGCAATCGTCGAGTACCCGAACCTCGATGCATTCGTTGCGCTAGCGGGGACCGAGGGTTACCTCGATGCAACCGAACATCGCACCGCTGGGCTTGCCGCCACCCGGTTGATAGCGATGACGCCTGTGCTCGAGGACGGCAAGAACTGAACTCGGTGGCCGAACCGAGAATTCTCGTCGTCACCAAAGGCCATCCGTTCGAACGCGAACCGTTCTTGGCGATGTTCGACGCGGTCGCGCCGGACCGCTGGGTCCATGTCGAACATCCGGAGGCACAGCAGCTTTTTGTCGAGCCGCGGCAGCTGGCTGAGTTCGACGCGATCGTGTTCTACGACATGCCAGGCATCGAGTTCACCGGCGCGGAGCCACCCGTTCGCCTCCTCGAGCCGAGCGATGACTACATCGAAGGGTTCTCGACGATGCTCGCCGATTCCGACGGTCCCGGTCTGGTGTTTCTGCATCACGCGGTCGCTGGCTGGCCGGCCTGGGACCGCTACCCCGAAATCGTCGGCGCGCGCTTTCACTATCAGCCCAGCAAATTCGACGGACGCAACTATCCGGACTCGGGTTATCGCCACGATGTGACACACACGGTCGATGTCATCGATCGCGACCACCCTGTCTGTGCGGGCCTGCCCGCGCACTTTGAGATCACAGACGAGGTGTACTGCTTCCCGGTTCTAGAGGACCGAGTACATCCCCTGATGAGAAGCCGTCACCGGTTTGAGTCCGACGGGTTCTATTCGTCGGCGGCAGCGACGAGGGGCAGGATGTACGACTCACAAGATTGGACTCATCCGACCGGCAGCGATCTGTCGGCATGGACCCAGCAAGTCGAAGCGACCCGAGTGGTGACCATCCAGTTCGGTGATGGACCCCAGACATATTCTCACCCGGTCTTTCGGCGTCTCCTCACCAATGCCGTCGCCTGGGTGTGACCCCGTCGGTGATCGGCGTTTAGATCGAGTAGTACTCGCGTCGAGCCGAGGCTTTGTAGGAACCAACATCTGCTAACAGCGCAAGCGCGACGAACACCCAGCCGACCCCACTGACGTTGTCACCGTCGTAGGCGATTGCATACATGAGCGTCGTCCAGGGCAGAAAGACGAACCCGAGTACCGGGATGATGACGTTGTCATAGGCGCGGTCGACAAGCGTCGTGAATATCCAGGTAAAAGCCAACGCGAACCTGGGGCCGATGAGCGAAAGGAGAACGATCAGGCAACCCATTTTTGTATCCCTTTGGTGGTGACTCGTTGGCTTTGGTGGAAACTCGTTGGCTCCGGCGGGTTGAGCTTCAAGGAACAGGTCG
>JADFOM010000079.1 GCA_022562835.1 Acidobacteriota bacterium
ACGAGCTCCAGCGAGGAATCGGCCGGCGTCCACCAACCCCGTCCCAAAAAGAAGAGGTTTTTCAACACCGGACGTGTCGTGTTTACTCAGGGACGGGACGACCTAGTACTGGGAGGTCGTGGCGTCGGCGGCAGCACCGCCGCCGTCCGCGGCTAGCCCATGCCCGTAAATCACGGATCCCAGCAGCGGCGCCATATCGAGCACGTCGAAGTACACGAGGTGCGCCGATCCGTCCGGCGCCAGCCGGAACAGGTGCGGCAGCACGTTGAGGGCCACCCGCGATATGCCGTGCGGGATCGGCTCGACAAATCGATTCCAGCCCAAAAGGGTGTCCGATGCATAAAACATCACTGCCGCGGTTATCACGAGCCACTGCGTCGTCGCTCCTGCGACGACCACCATCGTGGTAATGACGGCCGCGTAGACGCCGACCCCAATGGTCAACGCGGCGATGCCGTTGGCTTTCACCGAACGAATCAGACGTGGCCCGACTACGGCTAGTGGCGCTGCTACCGCTCCAAGCGCGACCAATGTCGCCAGGGATGACAGATCGACTTGGGCCATGCCGACGATGTAGGCGATGTGTGCCAGTAGAAACGATCCCAGGCCAGCGATAAATGGGGCATCGTCGAGCATCAAGATGACATCACCGATCAATGACAGAACCAGAGCGATCACGAACATCGTTTTCACGGTCGGATCGAACGGATCGGTCGCCAGTGCGGCCCCGATCAACAAGACCAACACCAGTGGTTTAGCGACCTTCTCGATGCGTGGCTCGGGTCTGTAGGCCGCGTACCAGTCGATGAATGCCCAGCCACAAGCTAGAACGATAAGGAGTTCGCTCAGGACGACTCCCCAGCCAATGAGAGCGCATCGTCGAGCGAGGCACCTTCGTTGATGAGACCCCGGTACTGCATCACGTGGCGCGGACGGTTCATACCGAAGATGCCGGTGAGGGCTCCGTCATTGCTATAGACCGCAGCAAACCTGCGTTCCTCGAAGCTGCCTGTGACCACATCGATTCGGTCATCGGGCGATGGTCGGCCCGCCAACTGGATCTTGCGGTCGTACTGATCGGACCAGAACCAAGGAATTGGTGAGAAGTTCGGGGCACCTGCGCCTTGGAGTAGACGCCGAGCCGCGTGGGCGCCCTGTTCTACCGCATTGTCCCAGTGTTCTACCCGCATGACTTGATCGAACCGATCGTTATACCAACGAGCCACATCTCCTGCCGCGACGACGTTGGGTCCCGCAAGACATGTCGCGTCACACACCACCCCGTTGTCGATCTCCAGTGCTGAACCCTCGAGCCACTCGGTGTTGGGAATGACGCCAATCCCGACGACAACTATCGCCGCTTCGATGGTCCGTCCATCGTCGAGCTGTACCTCCTCGACCCTGAGGTTGCCAGACAGCGAAGAGACCCCCACGCCGCAGATCAATTCGGTGCCGTTCTCCTCGTGTATTGCGGCGCACACGGCGCCTATCTGGTCGCCGAGCACGCGGGCAAGCGGGACCTCGGCTACCTCTACTATCGTCACGTCGCGGCCAAGCCCTCGACATGTAGCAGCTACCTCCGCGCCGATGAATCCTGCCCCGACCACGACGACGCGACCGGGCACTACGTCGAGATCGCGACGTAGCGCGAGACAGTCGTCGAGAGTCCGCACGACATGGACGCCTTCGAGCTGCTGACCCTCTTGCAATCTTCTTGGTCGCGCTCCGGTGCTGATCATCAATGCGTCGTAGTCACACCATCGACCGTCGACCTCGATACGGCGACCCTCAACGTCGAGCGCCGTCGCGACGCCGACCTCGAATGTGAGCCCAAGTTCGGCAACTCGTGCGGCGTCGATCAGCTGGGCCTTCTCTGGCTCCCATTGTCCAGCCAGAACCTGTTTGGACAGCGGTGGTCTGTCATAGGGGAGGTGAGTCTCGTCGCCGATGAGTTTTATCGGCCCGCGATAGCCGTCTCGCCGGATCGCTTCAGCGCCGCGAACGCCCGCCAAGGAGGCACCGACGACCGTGACCGAGGCCGGCTCGTGCAAATCCGGCGTCGAGTCGTTCACTCCTTGATGCTGATGGCCTGTTTCGGGCATCGCTGCACCGCTTCGTCCATCTTTGGGCGCATGTCCTCTGAGGGTGTTTCGTTTAGGACGTAGAGAAAGTCATCGTCGCGCACCTCGAACACCTCAGGAGCGATATCCATGCAGATGGCGTTGCTCTCGCATAGGTCATAGTCAACAACGATCTTCATGTGGCAGGTCTCCTATTTTTGGTCCGTCGCGTCGACGGGTTCATGATCCGAATCTGATTGTAGCCAAGTCGGTGTTTCAGGGCTTGGTGTCGCCGAGTATCCACATCGCGAAGTACTGAGCGCCGCCACCGTAAGCGTGCCCCAACGACCGCTGCACGCCGTCTACCTGATGCTCCCCGGCCATCTGACGAACCTGAAGAGCCGCCTCAGCGAATCGGATCATGCCCGACGCGCCGATGGGATTGGTCGACAGGACACCCCCCGAACAGTTCACGGGCAGGTCGCCACCGTCAATGTGAGTCGCACCCTCCTCAACCATCTTCCAGCCCTCACCGATCTCTGCGAAGCCGAGGCTTTCGAGCCACATCGGCTCATACCACGAGAACGGCACGTACATTTCGACGACGTCGATCTCCCTACGCCGATCGGTGATACCGGCCTGCGAGAAGACGTCATCGGCGCACTCGCGAGACGCGCGGGGGTTGACCTCGTTCCGACCAGGAAACGTGTTTGCCTCCGAACGCATCGAAGTTCCCTGTACCCAGGCCACGGGTTTCGAGGAGGCGTCACCGACCGATTCGCTGCCGAGCACCATCGCACATGCGCCATCGGATGACGGGCAGGTCTCGGAGTATCGAATCGGTTCCCACAACATGGGTGCTTCGACGACCTGATCAAAAGTGAGATCGTGTTGATGAAGGTGTGCATATGGGTTACGTAAGGCGTGTTGGCGGTCCTTGAACGCGACCATGCAACCGATCAGCTCGGGAGCAGCGGACTCGATCATGTATTGCCGGATGATCGGTGAGAAATATCCGCCGGCACCCGCATTGATCGAAACCGAGAATGGTTGGGGCAGGGACAACGCCCAGGTCGCGTTGGACTCAGACTGCTTCTCGAAGCCGAGCGTGAGAACCCGTTCGTGAATACCCGCCTGAATGAGCGAGGTAGCGACAAGAGCGGTCGATCCACCGACCGAACCGGCGGTGTGAACGCGAAGAATCGGCTTACCGGCGCAGCCCAGAGCTTCGGCGAGGTAGATCTCTGGCATCATCACGCCCTCGAAGAAGTCGGGGGCCTTGCCGATCACGACGGCATCAATGTCCGACCAGCTCATCTCGGCGTCCTCGAGAGCCCTGTACGCGGCCTCACGTACGAGACCGGCCATCGAAACGTCGCCACGGGTCGTCTGGTATTTCGTTTGTCCGACGCCTACGACCGCGCAATTGTTCTTTGACATCAGTCGCCCTCCATGACACAGACCAGATTCTGTTGCAGCCATGGGCCCGACGTTGCGTGTGCGACGGCACGGTCGCCCGCACCAGCGCTTACGCGGGTTGCGGCCTCGGCGATCCGCATGAGACCTGCCGCCATCATCGTGTGCCCCGCTAGCGCACCGCCCGACGGGTTGACGATCGTCTCGTCGGTGATTCCGAGGGCGGTCTCGAGCAGATGTTCCTGATGTGTGAATGGTCCGTGCAACTCGGCAATATCAATCTTGTCGTCGCCAACGCCGGCAGCGTTCGCAGCCAGAGCAGCGGACTGCGCCGAGAGCAGGTCACGTCCGGCGAGCGAATGAGCATCCGTTCGGTGTTCGATACCGCGGATCCAGGCCGGACGATCACAGACATTCTTGGCGATGTCACCCGCCGCGAGGATGATCACGCACCCCCCATCCGCGCCCGCGGCGCAGTCGTCAGCTCGAAGAGGATCGGCAATCACAGGCGATGCCTCGACGAAATCGGTCGTCGCGTCACCTTTGCGCACAGCGTGAGGACTACTGGACGCATGGTCGCGTGAACGAACAGCGATCTCTGTAAGTCGATCACGACTGACGATGTCCTGCTCGAGCATCATGCGCGCCTGGAGGGCGCCGAGCGCGAACGCATCGGGCCATAGCGGTGCGAGGTAGTAGGGGTCCAGCTGCGTGGACAGAACATCTCGCAGCGACCCTGGCGATGACTTTCCATAGCTGTAGACCAACGCTGTGTCGATCTCGCCGATCTGGAGCTTCACCCACGCTTCATATAGCGCCCAGGCCCCGTCCATCTCGACGTGGCTCTCACAGATTGGCGGATACGCGCCGACACCTTCGAGCGTGCCGACGAACGAGAATGCGGACCCCGCGAGGAAGTCGCTGCTGCCCGAGCACGTAAACCCGATATCGCTCTGCTCGAGTCCGGTGTCGTTGCGCACCTGTTCGAAGATCGGCAGGAGGATCTGAACCTCGGTCTCGTCGGTGAACGCGGCTTGCTGGCGTTGTCCCGCAGCGACGATTGCGACGTCACGCAAGGGGATCACTTCCTTTGGCCCCACTGCGCTTTCGGTATCCGCGCACGCCGGCTTCCTCGAACGGGAGGGACGGCTCACCGCTCGGAATCCAAGACACGATGTTCTCGGCGGTACGACCGAGTTCGTCATCGGGCTTCCACAGGGCTTTGACCCTCATGCCAATGTGGACCTCGCTTGTGTCGACACCGCTGACCAAACCGAGGAACCCGACGTCTGCGCCATCGAGGAAGATCCAGGCGCTGACATAGGGGATCTCGAGATCCTCGCGCCCGGGAATCGGAAGGCGGGTGACACAGAATGAACCGATATGACCCGTGTCGGGCAGGTCCACGGTCTCGGTCGTTGCCACCCCATGACGGGGATCGACTCCGCGTGGTGGAACGAATACAGCACCGTCTATCGGAGACACGCCGCCAAGGATGCGCTTCTCGGCGTAAGCGTTGAGGCTGGCGATCGCTGACGAGCTTGGGATGTAGTCGTACGTCATACGAATCGGTGTGCGAATGCTCTGCACCGGTTCTACATCACGGATCTCTGCCGGGAGCTCGATCTCGACTTGCGAGGGTTCACTCATTGAACGCTTTCCTCCGGGACAAAACCCTCGATGTCGGAGATATGTCCCTCTCGTTCGGCGCGGAACTTGGCCACAACCCGCATGCCCGTTGACATTGCGTCGGCGCTGTTGACGAGAACACCGTGCAACAACGGTGTGTCGGCCCCGTCCAGGTGAATGAGCGCGAGGCCGTGCGGCTGTTGCCAGGGTGATTGCTCGCGAGGAGGGTCGACCCAGGTCCAAGACTCGACCACACCGGCTTGACCCACAGTCACTAGTTCGGTGAGGGGGTCGGCGCTGGTCGGGTCGTATTCGAGAGGAGGAACCACGACGGTTCCGTCGGCCCGTCTGATGCCAATGATGATGCCCTCGCGCAGACCCGTCATGAACGCGCCGATCACCGGTCCGGTCGTACGGGTGAAGGGATATTCGAGGACGAGATCTGCGCGTAGACGCTCTTCGTTCATGGGCTCAGAATTCGATGACCTGGCGTACCACGTTGCCCTCGAGCATCTCTTTGATGCCGTCGTTGATCTCGTCGATCTTGAGGCGCTTCGAGATCATTCCCTCAAGGTCGAGTTTGCCGGTCTTGTACAGACGGAGCAGCTTATGGAAATCGGAGCGCACGTCGGTACCGCCGTAGTAGCTCCCGACGAGGGTTTTCTCGGAGAAGAACAGCTCGAAGGCGCTGAACTGAATCATGTCCTCCATACGACCGACACCGACGATGCACGTTGTGCCGCCGCGGCGGGTGGCGTCGAAAGCCCCGCGCATTACCGACCCGATGCCGATGCACTCGAACGCAAAGTCAAAGCCCTCGCCACCGGTGACTTCTGCCTTCACTTCGTCCACGTCGTCGGGCGTGACGGCATGGGTTGCACCGAAGTGTCGGGCTTGGTCGAGCTTGTCGGGGTTCAGGTCGACAGCGACTATTTCGGCGGCGCCAGCAATTCGTGCACCCTGAATTGCTGAGATGCCAACGCCTCCGGCGCCGTAGACGATTACCGAGGAGCCGGGCGTGACCTTGGCTGTATTGATTGCGGCGCCTGCGCCGGTCATCACACCACAACCGATCAGGCTTGCGATGTCGAGCGGGATGTCATCCTCGATCTTGACGACGCCTTCGACTGGCATGACGGTGCGTTCCGCGAACGTGCCCGCACCCGCCATCGAGCCGATCTCGTTTCCCCCTTGGCTGAACTTGTTGCCCATCGGGCGATCGAACAAGAAGGTTGTGCACAGGTTGGGTTGGTTGCGACCGGTGCAGAACTTGCAGACGCCACAGGGTGGTGACCAAACGACTATCACGTGATCGCCCTCGGCGAACGTGGTCACGCCCTCACCGACCGCCTCGATGATGCCGGCGCCTTCATGGCCAAGCACCGCTGGGGCCGGCTGGGGGATCGTGCCGTTCATCGCTGATACATCGGAGTGGCAGAGTCCGGTGTGTGTGATCTTTACCTGAACCTGGCCTGGGCCAGGGGCGATGAGTTCGACGTCGTCGGCGACCTCAAGTGTGTCGTCTCCGACGTTGCGCAGAATAGCGGCGAGCATGGTGCACCCTTCGACTGAGTAGATGAATTCATCCGCACAGTACCCGTACTCTGCTAGAAGGTGAAAACGCTGGCGATCGCAACTCTCAGCGGAGCAACGCCTCCGCCGCGTCGGTCAGCTCGTCGGTCGCTTGCTCAAGACTCATCCACTCGTTGGTCCAGGCGATGAGGCTCGAGAACCAGACATGTTCGAGAACCCGAATAATCCGGTCGCGTTCGTCGGAGTTCAGGGTTTCGTCGAACGCCTGGCTGAGTGTGTTCGACCAGACGAGATGCATCTGTTCCTGGCACCAGTTGAACTCTTCGCCCCGCGAACACATGGCCGTGACCATGGCGTGGGAGATGTCGGGAGCGCCTCGCATGGTCCGGGTGATGCGATCTAGGACGTCGAGTACGCGCTCGCGGGAGTCGCCGCCGCGAGGAGGGTCGTCACGAATCAGGTCCTCGAAAGCACCGACCCATTCGACCATCGCTACGGCCAACAACACATCCTTCGAAGCGAAATAGTGATAGATGGTTCCCAGTGCAACCTCGGCGCGTTGCGCGACAGAGCGGATCTGTACCGCTTCGTAGCCACCTTCGGCCGCGAGCTCGATGGCGGCGCGCAATACGGCCTCGCGGCGGGCCGTCTGTCGTTTGGTGAGGTTGGCTGGCTGAAGCTGCACGTGAGGCGAGAGTAGCGTCCGATGAGGCTGACAAGGAAACGGTCCTGTCGGCTCAGCTCTGCGAGCCGTTGGAATCTTGTGAACGCCATTCGTCTTCGATGATGCCGAACAGGTCGGCGTCACGCCACTGATCTCCGATACGGAGGTCCTTGCGTAGCTGTCCCTCATGATGCATACCGACGTTTCGCAGGACGTGCGCCGAGACAGTATTGGACGTGTCGCACACAGCCCACACTCGATGGAGTTCCAGTCGATCGAAGGCGATCTCAAGGCCGGCGCGCGCCGTCTCTGTACCCAGTCCAGAACCCCACCGATCGCGGCGGATGATGTAGCCGATCTCCGCGCGTCGATGAACCGCGCTGTCGATGGTCAGTCCGACCGAGCCGACTAGATCCTCAGTGTCGAGCTCAATCACGCCGAGTGTGTAAACGCGCCGGTCGCGGGCTCCGGCTTCGCGTTCGATCTGGCGGAGATAGGAGCGGGTCTCGCTGAATCTGGTCGGGCCGAGCGGAATCATCGAGACCGCTTCTGAATCGCCGGTCCATTGATGTACCGCGGAGGCGTCACGCCGCGTTAGTTCTCGCAGGGCGATGCGCTGACCGCAGTAGCTGATCGGGTACACGCCAGCGATGCTAACGAACGGTCTCATCGTTGGCCTCAGGGGAGAAGGCCGATTAGAACGTCGACCTGTTGCGGATTGAGTGCGCCGGCGACGTTGGATTGATGGGTGGCACCGGTCTGGATGACTGCAAACGACTCAGCCCAATCGCCCGAGATCGTGTCGAAATCGAACGTCGTGTCCTCGGGCCACCAGGGCACCGAATCGTCGATGCCCCTTGCGGTGCGCCAAGTGCCGCGATCCGCGTCGTTGTTGTAGGTCACGTCGAGGGCGTGGCCCACCTCGTGAGCAAGCACCCGGGCGATCATCGCTGCTGTGTCGCCTTCGCGTATGTAGATCTCGATCTCTCGAGATTGGGGAAATGTGAGGCCGCGCACGGCATCGCGTCCGGGTGCGAATCGAATAGACCAGTCCTCGAGCACCGACCTGAACGGATAGTCGATGAGGGCTTCCGCCGCGGCGCCGAGATCCGTGATCTCGTTTACTGGAGGCGCTGCGGTCTGTGTTGTGGTCGGTGTGGTCACCGTCAACGTCGTCGTCGGCTCGCTTACCGTTACCGAGTCCGAAGAGGTCGTAGCGAGGTCCCGCCGCGCTGTGTCAGAGGTCGCTGGCGCGATGGGCGGTGTCGAAGATGAACCGGACGGGTCGGTCGTCGATGCGAATTGTGCGACGTCGGGTCGAGTGGCCGTTGCACCGAGGACAGCCACGTCTGGTTCGTCGCCGCAAGCGGCCGCAATCACCAATAGCGCGGCAAACAGTGCCGCGGCCGGACTCCAACGCATCGTCTCAGTGGTACCGCGCAGAGGTCGATTTCACCAACAGCGGTGACAAAAGTGTCGACATCGGCTCTTCTGGTCCACCGCTGCGCACAGCGTTGTACGGATCTGCGCGGGGATTGAACAAATCGTGTGTCGTTTGCGCGCAGCAACTTGGGTAATGCGCCGCGTCGCCTTGCGTGCGAGTCTGCGGTTATGAAAGTTGACGCGTTGCTCGGCGGAGACCTAGCAGAACTAACGGCACGGGCTCCTGCGCTCGCCGAGATGGGATTCGATGGCGTGTTCACGTTTGAGGGGAATCGTGACGTCTTCTACCCACTCGTGATCGCAGCGCAACAGACAGATCTCGATCTCTACACCAATGTCGCGATCGCCTTCCCCCGCAGTCCTATGCATGTCGCCTATCAGGCATACGATCTCCAACGCTGGTCAAACGGTCGGTTCGCTCTGGGTCTCGGAACACAGATCCGGACACATATCGAGCGCCGTTACTCGGCAACCTGGGACCGTCCGCTGTCCCAGATGAGAGAGTTCTTGCAGGCGACGCGAGCGATTTTTGAGGCGTGGGAGGGCGATGGTTCACTGTCGTTCGACGGCGACTACTACTCGTTCAATCTGATGCCCCCAATCTTCAACCCTGGGCCGTTGCCGTCCGGCCCGCCTCCGATCTGGTTAGGTGCCCTCGGTCCGAAGATGACCGAGATGGTCGGCGCTGAGGCCGATGGGCTGTTGGTGCACCCCTTTCACACCTCACGCTCACTTGAGGAGCTGACGTTGCCGCGACTGGAGGCCGGCTTGAGTGCAGCACCTGATGGGGGAGCACCCTTCACGCTGGGAGTCGATGTCAT
>JADFOM010000080.1 GCA_022562835.1 Acidobacteriota bacterium
TATGGGTGGCGTTGTTCCTGCGGAGAGAAGACAACATGGCTTGGCACTTAGCCGTCGCCGCGGGAGCGATCGCCTTTGGAGTCCAAGGTATCGACACCCCAACGACCTTTGATGGCGGTCGTACGTTGGGCTGGGAACTGGACGAGCAGGTTCCAGGCATCGAGGCGCTCTACGTGCAGGTGGGCGGGGGTGCCTTGGCGACCTCTGTCTCGCGAGGCGTCGGCGGCGCGCGCCTGTTCCCTGTCCAAGCGGAAGGTTGTGCACCGCTACGACGCGCTTGGACCCTGCTCGAGCCCCGATTCGAGTTTTCCGTCGCGGCGACCAACCCCACGATGTTCATGTGGCCGTGGGAACCCACCCCAACGAGTGCGGCTGAGGGCATCCTCGACGATGTGACCTACGACTGGCTGACGTTGCTAGAACAGACGAGGATCACCGATGGCGAACCGATCGTCGTGCCCGAGTCCGTCATCGTCGCCGCGCCCGACGTCGCGCTAACACACACAGGCGTTTCAGTGAGCGCGACCGGCGCCGCCGGACTTGCCGGTCTGATGCATCAGCCACCCGATCAGACCAACGTTGCAGCCATCATCTTTACGGGCAGCGCACCCGATACGCCGGGCCGGACATGACGACGACCAGGCACTCGCTGCATCCAGTCCAGACTCCCGGGCGCGCGATCGGCAGGTTGATCCGCCCTCAGACGCTTCGGGAAGCCTTGCATGCACTTGCTGTGGACAGAGAAGCCCGCCCGATCGCTGGCGGGACAGATCTATTACTCGACCTTCAACGCAGCGGCGACAACTCGCTCGCGCCGATCACCCTCATCGACCTGAGCACGATCGAGAGCTTTCGTTCGATCGAAGAAACAGAGAATTCGCTCGTTCTTTCTGGCGGGGTGACACACAACCAGGTCATCGCCGACCAACGCTTCTCTGAACGCTGTCAGCCGTTGGCGCAGGCCTGTGCGGAGATCGGCTCACCGCAGCTTCGAAACCGTGCGACGATCGCCGGTAATATCGTCACCGCCAGTCCTGCTAACGATTCGATCTCCGCGTTGATGGCGCTCGACGCGTCGGTGGAGCTGGTTCGCCTGGACTTGGGCGAGGTCGTAACCCGCACCGTCCCAATGCGGAAGCTGTTCTCGGGTTTCCGCGCGACGAGGATGGTGGCTGGTGAGTTGATCGCAAGGGTCCACGTGCCGAAGCTATCCACTTCCGAGCGAGGCATTTGGGTGAAGCTTGGGCTTCGCAAAGCCCAGGCGATCTCAGTCGTTCACGCCGCCATAGTGGTCGACCTGTCAGGCGACGTCGTCACTCAGGCCACACTGGCGCTCGGTAGCGTTGCTCCAACCGTGGTCTTGGTGGAGGAATTCACAGAAGCGTTGGTCGGTGGCTCGTTGGATGATGAGACGATCAAGGTAGCTGCGGCGGCAAGTGCCGAGGCGGTCGAGCCGATCGACGACGTGCGCGCGACGGCTCGGTATCGGACCGATCAGATTGGTGTTCTGATCGCACGATCGCTACGGGCCTTGCGCGACGGCACGGCGTCGACGATCGCGCCACCCACCCTCGGCTCGGCAGACTCCGTCGCAAAGGCGTCGCCGTCTCCGAGGGAGGTCGTTGATGACAAGACGCCGATCCAGATCAGCGTGAACGGTGAACCAGCGACGGGTGGGCACCCCGAACTCACCCTGCTCGACTGGCTTCGCGACGAGGCACACACCGAAACTGGCCCGGTCGGCTCCGGAACCAAGGAAGGCTGCGCAGAGGGAGAATGTGGTGCCTGCACAGTGCTGCTCGATGGTAGCGCCGTGATGAGTTGCCTGGTCGCCGCCGGTCAGGCCGACGGCAGCGCCGTGACCACTGTCGAGGGTCTCTCGAGTCATGGTGGCGGGAAGCTTCAGGACGCCTTTGTGGACGAATTCGCGGTGCAATGTGGATTCTGTATCCCCGGGTTCCTCGTGGCCGGTACCGCTCTGTTGAGCGAGACCAGCTCGCCTGATCTCGACCAGATCCGCCTCGGATTGTCGGGGAACCTCTGTCGCTGCACTGGCTACTACCCGATCATCGAGGCCATTCGGTCCGCAGCATCGGCAGGGTCGGACCGATGAGCGTCGGCACCCCAACACTGCGTCAAGACGCTCGTGAAAAGGTCACCGGCGCGGCGACCTTTCCAGCCGATCTTGTGCCGAAGGACGCGCTACATGCCAAGGTCGTGTTCTCGAATCAACCGCACGCTCGCATGCGGTCCATGGACACGGCAGCCGCGGCAGGCGCCGCTGGTGTCGTCGCGGTACTGACAGCGGCCGACGTACCGGTGAACGAGTACGGACTTACGGCGTTTGACCAACCGGTGCTCGTCGGTGTCGGCAGCAACGAGAGGGTGGGGGTTGCTGTCGACGTGAGTCGTTGGGAGGCCGATCACGTGGCGGTCGTGATTGCCGAGACGCCCGAGCACGCAGCCGCGGCTGCCGCCTTGATCGAGATCGATTGGGAGGCGCTGCCGGTCGTCGCAGACCTCACCGAGGCTCTTCGTGACGACACAATTTTACATCCCGAAGTCGGCGGGTCGAATACATATCACACGCTCAAGATTCGCAAGGGCGATGTCGAGGCTGGATTTGCCGACGCAGCTGTCACCATCGAACAGACCTACCGCCTGCCGCATCAGGAACATGCGTATCTGCAGGTCGAGGCGGCGACCGGATGGATCGACCACGACGGCAGAGTGAGCGTCGAGACCAGCGGCCAATGGACTCACGAGGACGCCGAGCAGATTGCGCATGCCTTGGACCTTCCGCTCGATCGAGTGCGTGTCCGCTACGCGACGATCGGTGGTGCCTTTGGCGGCAAAGAGGACATGAGCCTGCAGATCGTGATGGCGCTGTGCGCCGTTCGTCTCCGCGATCTAGGGATAAACAGGCCCGTGCATTGTTGCTGGTCGCGTGAGGAGTCGATCATCGGCCATCACAAGAGACACCGTGGCGTTATCAAGGCCAGGCTAGGCGCAGATCGCCGAGGGGTGATCACCGCGGTCGAAGCCGAGGTCTGGCTAGACGCAGGTGCGTACAACTACACGTCGACCAAGGTTCTCGGCAATGCCCACCTCTCGGTAGCCGGCGCGTATCTGGTGCCTAATGCGCGCATCGATAGTCACGCGGTCTACACAAATGCCGTGCCAGGCGGAGCCTTCCGAGGGTTTGGGGGGCCGCAGGGAACCTTCGTCGCAGAATCTCAGATGAACCGTTTGGCCGAGGCGTTGCGCATTGACCCGGTTGAAATCCGCCGCCGTAACCTCCTCGAGGACGGCAGCGAGGGAATCACCGGTGCGATCATGCCCAAGGGTGTGACGTTGCGGCAGGTTGTCGACGCATGCGCCGATGTGGCCAGCACGTCAGAGCCCTTGGCTGCGGCTCCGCTTTTCAGTCCCATAGCAACCCTGCCTGCTGAGGCGGCGGCGGTTAGGCGGGGACGTGGTTTTGCAGCGGGATACAAGAACGTGGGGTTCAGCTTTGGATTCCCCGAGCGCTGCGAAGCGGAGATTCATCTTCACGGTGACGCAGAGGACGAAGTGCCGGTGAGCGCGGACATATTTCACGGGGGCGCCGAAGTGGGTCAGGGTGCTCACGAGGTCTTTTGCCAGATGACCGCAGAGGCGACCGGCGTTCCACGCGATCGGGTCAGAGGGCACTTCTCGGACACAGCGACATCGGGTGACTCAGGGTCTGCATCGGCGTCCCGGTTGACGTGGATGGCTGGTAACTCCATTCTCGGCGCCGCCGAGGAGGCGGAAAAGGCATGGCGGAATGGCGAGCGCCCCGCAGTTGGTCAGTTCTGCTTTGTTGCTCCACCGACCGAGAGCCTCAACCCGGAGACAGGTGAGGGCAATCCGAACTTCTCGTACGGCTACATGGCCCAGGCGGTCGAGGTGTCGGTCGATGTCGAAACCGGCCATATTCGAGTGGACAGGGTGGTTTCGACGCACGATGTCGGCAAGACTATAAATCCTGCCCTGGTCAAAGGCCAGATCGAAGGCGCTGTGGTGCAGGCCCATGGATACGTCCTGAGCGAGAATCTGGTCGTAGAACAGGGTCGGATCATCAATCCACGCCTCAGCTCTTATCTGATTCCGGGTATCGGCGATATTCCCGAACATGTTGAGAGTGTGGTCATGGAACTTGCTGATCCCTTGGGCCCGTGGGGTGCCCGTGGCATGGCCGAAATGCCCTACATAACGTATGCGCCGGCGGTGATAGCGGCACTACACGACGCCACGGGCGTGTGGTTCAGCGAGTTTCCGCTCACCCCTTCACGCGTCCTCGCCACCCTGAGTGATGACGCCGCCACCGATTCTCTGTTTTTCTGACCCCCAGGGTGCCGTTTTCGGCACCCTGGGGGTCAGAAAAACGGAAGAGCTGGGTCAGGCCTTGAAGTTGGGGTCGCGTTTGTCTACGAATGCGTCACGCGCCTCTTGAGAATCGGTCGTCAGGTAGGCCTCGAACGTGAAGCCCTGTTCCCAACGGTACTTGTCCTCCAGATTGCCGTCCTCGACGCCGTTAAGCGAACGTTTTGCGATGCGGATCATCGCCGGTGACTTCGCAGCGATCTTCTCGGCAATTTCTCGAGCACAGGCCAAGAGTTCGTCGCGCTCGACGACCATCTCGACAGCTCCCAGACGGTAGGCCTCGGCGGCATCGATGAACTCGCCGGTGAAGTACATGTGGCGCACCTTCTGAACCGGAAACATCCTTTCGAGATGCGCCCCCATCCCCATTCCACCCCGGTCGACCTCCGGTACGCCGAATGTCGCATCGGAGGCGGCCACGATGATGTCCGCTGCGCCGCATATGCCAATGCCCCCACCGAGTACGTAGCCGTGCACCGCCACAATCACCGGCTTTGGATTGCGATGGACCGCAGCGAATGTGTCGTAGTTGCCGTAGTTGACATCGAGAATCTTTGAGCCATCCTCGGCAACCTCTTTGACATCGATACCCGCGCAGAAACCCTTTCCCACTGCGGCAATGATGATCACACGTACATCGGGATTTAGACCTAGTGCCTCAATCTCTTGTGCGATAGCGAACTGGGTATGGGAATCGAAAGCATTGACCGGTGGGCAGTCGAAGATGAGCTCTGCGACTCCGCTCGAGGAGATGGTTGTTCCAAAAGGCTGGGTCATGAATGCTCCTGATTCTGATCGGCGTTCATTATCGCCCGTCGGCTAGCGTCGTGAGACCACCGCCAACCATCTAGGGCCAGGTACCGCAATGTTCCATCGAGAATTGTCGGCGATCGTTGCACCGTCGCAGGCCTCCTACAGCGAGCGCTTCCCCAGAGAACTGCTGGATCAAATGATGTACGCCGCCGATCCACCAGCGGATAAGGCGATCGGGCTTATTCATGAGGAGCGTTACGCGACCGGCGCCGGCAACCTCGAGTTGTTGCGGGCCCTCGCCGAACAGGGCGACGATGTGGCGCAGGCCTTCTTTGCCCACTCCGAGGCTGTGCCCTCTTGGGTCGACTGGGATCAGATGGCAAGCGGACAACGCGTAGCGCTTGCACATCTAGAGCTCTATGGAGCTTCGCTGCTGCACAACCTGTTTGCTGGATCGGTTTTCATGCGGGCCACCCAGGTGATCGCGGCGACCGGCCGGATCGGCGCGGACCCCACGCGGCGCATACGTGAGACCTCTGGTTTCGTAGTGTCCGTTCTATCGGCAGATGGTGTAAGGCCGGGCTCTGAGGCCCACGCAATAGCGACACGGGTGCGTCTGCTTCACTCGTCGATTCGTCACTGGTTCACAGCCAGCTTCGACTTCGACACGCCCTACACCGGCGTGCCGATCGATCAGGTGGCACTTGCAATGACCCTTGGCCTGTTCAGCCACCAAAACATCCGTAATCTATTGCGCCTCGGTGTGCCCCTCTCTGGAGACGACATCGCCGGTCACCATATGCTTTGGCGCTACGTGGGCTATCTCCTCGGCATCGACGAATCCCTACTCACCGAGAGCGCTGCAGAGGAGGCCGAACTCTGGAGCGCAATCGTTGCGCACCAAGCGTTCCCAGAGCTCTTGGGACCTCGGGCCGTCGATCGGATGATCGAGTTCATGACCTCACAGATGGAGGTTCCTAGAATGCAGGCAAACAAGGAGACACTCGCCCGGTCAGTTCTCGAGCATCTATCGGGGCCCGAGATCCTAGGGGTCGAGTCGCTCGACGGTAATCGCATCGCGCGACTCGCCTTCACCTCGATCGGTTTCGGTCTTGGATCGGTTTATCGCTGGGTACCAACTATGGATCATCGACTCGTGCAGCGTGGTCTGCGCCTGTCGGGTGGGTCCGCAGATGCCGGCAGGGAACACGATTTTGGCGTTGAGATTGACACTGAGGAGTCTGAAGCCGAGGAGCGTGAGCGCTACGAACACACACTCGAGATCGTCGCTCAGCGTTTCGATCGATCGTGACCACCGAACCGCGACCAGAGCCCATTGAGGACTGGACCAACCTGCTGTTGGACCGGGTTGCCGTCGTGACCGGTGGGGCCGGTGGCATCGGTGGGGCGATCAGCCGTCTGTTCGCCGAGCACGGAGCCATTGTTGAGGTCGTAGACACGGACGTGGATGCTTCCAGCTCGATCATCGACGAAATCGCCGCAGGAGGCGGGCGCGCAACCGCACACCACATCGACGTGTGCGACCACGATGCTGTGCAAGAGATGGCATCGAGTGTGCTTGGTCGTCATGGGTCTATCGACATCCTCGTCAATAATGTCGGCGACTACCGCCCACTCGTACGGTTCGAGGACTCGTCACCGGCGGACTGGGACACGATCCTGCTGCTCAATCTGCGCCACGTGCTGTCGGTGACCAGGGCCTTTCTGCCCGCCATGCGAGCGCAACGATCGGGCTGTGTCGTCAACGTCCACTCGGTCGAGGCGATGCGCGGCTATCCCGGGGATCCGGTCTATGCGGCCGCCAAAGCCGGAGTAGCTCAGCTGACCTCGTCGATGGCTGTCCGCTACGGGCGTGATGGGATCCGTTTCAACGGGATCGGCCCGGACCTGACACAAACATCTCAGGTCGACTACCTCGCGGGTTATGAACCCGACGAACTCAACTGGGAGTCATGGGCGCCGGTCGGGAGGGTGGGCTTGCCCGAGGATCAGGCGCGAGTGGCACTGTTCTTGGCGAGTGATCTGTCAGGGTTCGTCACAGGGCACAACATCCCGGTCGACGGTGGTTCCCATGCTGGCGGGGGCTGGTTCTTTTCCCGGGCCGATCGACGGTTCGTAAATCGACCAAAAGGGCTCTGAGACCCCCGTCGGGACCTGGTTCGGGAATCGCTCACCGCGCACAGACCTCGCAGCGCCCGTGCAGATCAACGTTGTGAAACAGCGGCATGAATCCGGCATCGGCTGCAGCCCCGCTCAGTTCGCGGTCAACGATCGCCTCAAGAGCCTCGCCAAGCCTGACGTCTTCGATGTGGCCGCAGTCAACGCAGACCAGGTGATGATGGTGCCCTTGGAGCGATTCGGATAACTCGTAGCGCGCATGCTCGGTACCCGGTGATACCCGCGCGATCAGACCGGCGCGTTCGAGTGCATCGAGGTTCCGATAGATCGAACTCGCGGGTAGCGCTGGGTCACGTTCTATGATTTCGGGCTGCGTAAGTGGCCTGCGGGCCGTAAACAACAACTCGACGAGCCGGCGACGGCCCGATGTGTAGCGCTGATCGGTTTCGTGGAACCGGGCACCGACCACCGCGTGGAGGTCTTCGACGGAATCGATGTTCGCGCGAGCCTCGTCAGTCATCAGCGTCGAGTATTGCGCGTTGAGCGCTGATCGCCCACCGTTCGACGGGTTTGCTCACACGTTCAGTCCTTGTCGAGGTCTTCTGCATCTTCGACTGGTTCATTGATTCCTCCGGCCGCCGCCAAAGCCAAGGCCAGGCTGGCGGCACGGTCGTACACAAGTGCAAAATAGTGCGCTGCATTTGCTTCCTGACCGGGGATTGGCGCACGGCCGAGGGACTCGACAATCGCGTGCACGTTCTGACCCGGAGACACGGCGTGTTCCCTCGTAGGAAGGCTCTCTGGGTTGCCCCAAAAAACCGCCGGGTTCTGTTTGGCCTTCTTCGAACGCCCACGACTACGACCGGTGCGCTTTGTGTTGCCGTTCTTGGATGTGCCCTGGGCGCTGGCGCCGCTCGATCGACTAGACCCGCTCGACTGTTTTGAGCCACCTCGCTTGCGACCGCCCTTGGACCCGCGGCTCATGACGAAACCTCCATGGCTGAGTCCTCGTCGTCACTCAAGAGTGTCTCGGGATCGATCCCGAGTGCCTGCTGGAGCTGATGCGCATCCAGATCACCTACGGAGGACGATTTTGGTAGTACTAGGTTAGCGATCTGACGCTTTCCTTCGACGATCTCCTCTACGCGCTCGTCGACCGTTCCTGGACACACCAGACGGTGACAGATCACGGTGCTCGTCTGACCAATGCGCCATACACGGTCTCGAGCCTGGTCCTCGACGGCTGGATTCCACCAGCGGTCGTAGAGCACCACGTGGTTCGCCGCTGTGAGGTTGAGGCCTGTGCCGCCTGCTTTGAGCGACAGGACCATCGCGCCCGGTTCGGTTGACTCCTGAAAGGCTGCGACCATCTTGTCCCTGGCTCCTCGTCCAAGACCGCCGTGATAACACGGAACGGGGCGGCCGGTGCGTTCGGTGAGGTACTCGGCGAGCCGTTCTCCCCAGGACGCGAAATGGGTGAAGATAAGCACTCTCTCGTCCGAAGCCAAGACGTTGTCCACGATCTCGTTGAGTCTCGCAAGTTTGCCCGAGCGACCTTCGAGGGGTTTGTCATCCGCCTGGTAGTTGACCGGGTGATTACAGATCTGCTTGAGAGCGGTGATCGCAGTCAACACGGCACCCTTACGTTCCGAAGCGCCGACATCCGCTGCTGCCTGTTCAGCCACGAGGGTGTCGATGACCGCCTGGTATAGGCCGATCTGTTCGGGGGTCATCGCACAGCGATCGAGTTCGTCGACACGACTCGGTAACTCGGCGGCGATGCTCGGTTCGGTTTTGGTTCGGCGGTAGACAAGGATCCCGTTTAGCGCTTTGAGAGCTTCTTCGCCGCGAGCTTCACCCTTGGTCGTCGGTGTGAGCTGGGCGATGAATGCGGCTCGTGGGCCGAGTAGCCCCGGATTGGCCCAGTCGAGGATTGCCCAAAGATCGCCCAGTCCATTCTCGATTGGCGTTCCGGTGAGAGCGAGGCGCGTGTGTGCTTGGAGCCGGCGTAGTTGCTGGGCGGTCTCTGCGCCAGGATTCTTGATCGCCTGCGCCTCGTCGAGCACGACCTTGCCCCATTCAATTTCCTCAAGTTCGTCCATATCACGAACCGCGGTGCCATAGGTCGTGATGACAATGTCGGACTCCGCAACCTTCCGGCCGAGCGCGATTCCCTTGGCCCGATTGGGTCCGTGGTGAACGAGCACCTTGACCGCGGGCACAAAACGTTCCGCTTCAGCCGCCCAGTTTC
>JADFOM010000081.1 GCA_022562835.1 Acidobacteriota bacterium
GCCGTGTAAAGCGTTGCGGTAGCCGCGGTGTTCGATCGTGAGGACCTCGCCATCGCCATCGTCGTCGTAGTCGTTGGTCGTGTCGCCGAGGAAGACGTCGCCACTGCAGTAGGGCATAAAGATGATCGACCAGTCAGCGAACGGGTTGTTCGGGTTGTCGAGTTCGAAGATGCCGCTACCTGGGTCCGAGGGATGTTCATCGGGATCGATGGTGGCGTCGTAGCTGCCCGAGTTGAAGTCGCACATCTCCTCGCTGAAACATGCGCCGCCACCTTGGTAATAGAGCAAGACCTTCTCAGGGTTGTTCGTCCGCGAGAAGTAGATGTATTCGCTACCGTCTGTGCACACACAGCCCGCTCCGGCCTCGTGTGTCACCCATTCGATGTCTTCACCGCTGGGCGGTCCGGCTTCGTCTGAGCTCGTGACGGGGCTCGCGGTCGTTTCGGTCTCCTCCTCTAGGGGTGCTGTGATTGAGGTCGTCTCGGCCGGTTCCTCGGAGCTGGTCGTAGTGTCGTCTCCACCGTTGGCGTCGTCGTCGGCGCAAGCGGAGGCGACCAGCGCCAACGCGATGGTTGTCGCGAGTATCAAAGCTCGAAACCGCATATGTCCACCCTAAGTTCTTGAGAGGCCCAATCGTAGAGGCGATGTCGACGACGGCGGTGCCAACCTCGCCAAGAGGTGCTGAGCGACCTGACGGCATGGAACAGGGCTGCCCTAAGGTGGGTTGAAGCTGCTAGTCCCGTCAATTGACTAGCCGAAAGGCAGCACGACAAATGATGCAGGCGATCTGGAATGGGAAGGTGATCGCACAAAGCGACGCCACCGTCGTTGTGGAGGGCAATCACTATTTTCCGATAGATGGTGTGAGCCGAGACGTGCTGTCACCGTCGTCGACCACATCGGTGTGTCCTTGGAAGGGCACCGCGAACTACTACACGTTGGCCGATGGCGACGCCGAAAGTGTTGATGCCGCCTGGTTCTATGAGGCACCTAAACCCGAGGCTGCCGCGATCGAGGACCACGTCGCATTTTGGCGCGACGTCGAGGTGATCGAGGCTCCCTGAAATCTGGTTAGATCACTCGCTCGTTCCCGCCATCGACAGGGATCGCCGCGCCCGTTGTCGTAGCGAACGTGTCCGAACACAATGAGACGACTACGTCGGCCACGTTGGCCGAGGTCACTTCGGCCGACAACAGATTGCGTCGCTTGTACTGGTCAACACTCATGTCGTAGCGCCGGGCCCGTTCTGCGAGCAATTCTTCGGTCCATAGCCCTGTGTCGAACACGGCGTCGGGATGCACCGTATTCACTCGAATCGAGTCGTCGGCCCATTCGAGTGCAGCGACTCTCCCGAGCTGGGTCAAAGCGGCCTTAGAGGCAGAATATGCGCCCGCTCCCTTCCCAGGAGCCGGCACGTTCTTTGATCCGATCAGGACAACCCGTCCGCCGACCGGTGAACGTTCGAGAATCGGGTGAACCATGCTCAACAGTGCGGCGACGGCATCGACGTTGACGGACTGCACCGCACGCCAATCATCCATCGACAGTGATGCGATAGGCGTGGTGGCGCCGAACACCCCGGCTGAGGACACCACTATGTCGATGCCGCCGAATCGTTCGACAGCGGCTTGTACCGCCACATGCTGCGCAGCGTCATCGGTTACGTCGACACTTAGACCCAACCAAGCCGGGCCGTCAAAGGCGCCAGCAACCGCGTCGTCGCGATCGATGCCGACGACCGCAGCTCCGCGCTCGAGCAACAGAGCAGCGCACGCCTTGCCAATCCCCGAGGCGGCGCCGGTCAGAAAGGCGATCATGCCGGCTAACGGAGGGGCTGAACCTCCGAGTGCGAGTTTGGCCTGTTCGAGATCCCAGTACTCCATGTCGAAGAGATCATCGGCGTCGAGCGGCACGTAGCCGCCGAGGTGGTCTTCGGCACGTTCGAGGACCGGCATTGTGTGTGCGTAGATGTCGAACGCGATGTCAGCGGCCTTGGCCTGCTCACCGATTGTGCAGATCCCAAGCTCGGGATCGACGATCACCCGCGGTGCGGGATCCAGCATTGTGAGCGTTTCGTTGCCCCGCCTCGCATTATTCGAGAAATACGAAGCGTAGGCAGCGGCGTAGCCGTCGAGGTCGCGTCCGACCATCGGCACTCGTTTTGTTCGAATCACGTGATCGGGGGTTAGGGGTCCCCGATTGGCCAAGTCCTCGACATCGTCGCGACGGGCAAACCTCATCGATGCCTCGTCACGGTGGCGCGTCATGATCATCGCCCGACCGGCTGCATCACACACTCCGCAGCGTAGCCCTGCGATCACGCTCGCGGCGACCGCCGATGACGGCCCCGACGACGATGTGGCGAGCGGCGCGTGCGAGTCGAGCCACGATTCGGCCCTCGTGATCAGCTCGACATGATGCTGGTAGGCCGTCTGGGTGTCATGACCGAACGTAAATAGCCCGTGGTTCATCAAGACCATGCCGATGGTGTCTTCATCGGCGTCGAGTGGCCAGCGTCGTGTGATCTCCTTCGCAAGGTCAAAACCTGGCATCACATAATCGATGACGACGACCGAACTGCCGAAGACCTCGGCTACACGGTCGCTTCCATCAGCGAGATTTGTGAGCGTCACAATCGCATCGGCGTGGCTGTGCTGCACAGCGGTATGAGGCAGATATGCGTGCAGGAGCGTCTCGACCGAGGGCTGAGGCGCATCGGGATCGAGCCTGGCAGCGGAGAGTTCTCGCATCATGTCGGAATCGGACAGGGCGTCGAGATCGAGCAGATCGCGTAGCCGCTGGGTCGGTAGCGGGGTGAAACCTTCGGCCTCGATCGTTGCGAGATCCCAGCCAGACCCCTTCACATACAAGGCATCTATGGCCGTGCCGGTGATGTCGTCAAAAGCGGCCTTGACGGAGGTGTTGCCCCCGCCGTGCAACACCAGATCAGCGTCCGAACCGATCAAACGTGAGCCGTAAACGCACTCACCGATCGGACCTCCGTGTTCTGCCGCGGCCGTCATATCCCAAAGTGATTTCACGTGGCAATCATGGCCGAAACCGTCGATCGTTGCCTCTCGGCAGTTCTCAGCGCTGCGCGGTCCAACTCGTCGAGCCATCCTCGAGAAGTCGCGCCGAGGATTCATAACAAGAGCGCGACACAAATGGTGCCACCTGGTCCGCACGGGCGGCACAGAGTTCGGCCTTGAGCGAACGCGCCTCGGCCACCTCGGGGTCGTCTCCAGGTGCAAGCGCGAGGAGATCGATTACGTGTAGAGCGAGTTGCGGCTGACCTTGCTCGGCCAGCGCGCGGGCGCGGTCCAAGACGGCGTGACGATCGGTGATCGCTGACAGCACGGCATGCTGAGCATCGTCGGGTGCAGCCGGGTGCAGGGTGGTTGGATTACGGTCCCACCAGCCGGTCTCCTCACGGTATATATCGCGGACGATGTATTCGGGTGCCCCGTAGGTTGGCAACATCCAAGGTTTATCGAAGAGCTCGGTGGGATAGTCCATCGCGGCGAGGATCTCACCCTCGTTCAAGCCGGCATTGAGCTTCTCAACCACCGAGTGGCGCAACCAACGAAGCGCCTCGGACATCGCAGCCAGCATCTCGTCGATCGCACTATTCGGTTCGACTATTGGCCCAAACTCTGTGACCAGTCGCTCTGGTTCGAGCGCTCGCAACGTATCGAGCGAGTCGGCCCAGCGCATCGTGTAGCGCTGGGTGCGCAGAGGTGTACCAATGTTTGGGATCGTCAAGCCGGGTGTAGCGGCACCGCCGAAGAGCAATCGCTGCTCTGGAAGCCAGACCGCCAAAGCGTCGTCGGTTTCAGACGGTGTCCAGATCAGTTCGACAGGCCGCGAGCCGGAAACCAGGGTCATCTTGTCGGCGAATGTTTCAGTTGGATCGAAGAGCTTCAGGCCACGGGCGACATCGCGAAAGGAGATGTCGATCGGAAACTGGAACGACGCCATTCGTGCCTGCAGGTCGGCGGTCTCTCGGTACCGGTCGTAGCGTGCCAAAAGGTTGCGATGTGCCACTACCCGCGGTGGTGGGTCTCCGCGTTCGGCGTTGTGGGCCTGCCAGAGGTCCAAAGCGCTGTTGTAGCCGTGATGGCCGTGTGAGTAGACGATCGCGTAGACCGCTGCGTCGGTGCTTTCGCGCAGGCAGCCGATCATCTTGTCGAAGTGGCGCGGCGTGCTCACATCGATGACGACGATGCCCGCTTCGGTCTCGATCGCCAGCGAATTGCCCTGGCCGGGAAGCACGCATAGGCCGTCTCCGATGGTCTGCCCAGCCAATGAGCCGACCAACACATCTTTGTCACTGCTTGCCATGATCGTTCCTCCACCTTCGGTTTGGCAGCGTAGCCTGGACGATTCCGTACCTCGAAAGGTTGCGCCGATGTCGGCCGATTCGACTATCAACAACCTCGTCGTCACACATGAGGGAGAGGTCACCGAAGATCAGATCGATCATCTCGGTCACATGAACGTGCGATTCTACGGAGTATTCGCGCGCGCAGGAGCAGACGCAATGCTGCGGCGCCTGGGGCTCGACAACGCACAGCTGCGTCTCGTCGATATCTACACCCGACACCACCGTGAGCAGCTACTCGGGGCCGAGCTGGTCGTGCGTTCAGGGTTGGTCGAAGCCGGATCGGAAGGTTTGCGGCTCTATCACGAGCTCGTGAATGCGCAGCGCGGTGAGGTTGCGGCAACTTTCGTTCATCGATTGTCAAAGGTTGGTGCCGACTCGCTTCCTACGTCTTTGATCGAAACGGCCGCCGTCGACGCTGTCGCGATCCCCGCATACGGCCAGAGTCGCAGCATCTCGCTCGATCTCGATCCTTCGGTCGACGCGCCGAGCCTTGAGCTCTTGATCGAACGCGGCCTGGCCATGCGAAAGGTTCGATCGGTAACAGCGAGCGAGTGTGACGAGGCCGGTGATCTTCTCTCAGAGTTCATTCCGTCGTTGACCTGGGAAGGCGAGCCCCTTGACCAAAGAGCGTTCGATGAATGGCTGATCGACGGTCCGGCGGGCGAGAAGATGGGCTGGGCGATGATGGAAACGCGAATGGTCTTACACGGCCGGGCCAGGGTCGGGGACCGAATCCAAAGCTTCGGAGCCTTGGTCGACATCGCAGACAAGACGACACAAAACATCAACTGGGTCTTCAATGTCGAAAGCGGGGAGCTGCTAACGGTATTTCAGGGCGTAAACCTGGCTTTCGACACGGTGGAGCGTCGGGCGATGGTCATTCCAGACGAGGCACGCGCCCGCGACGAGCAGCGATGTCACCGCGATCTCGCTCCGGACGCCAACAATCGACGGGCAAGGTGAACGCTGCGTCGGCTCGTGAGAAGTCTGCGCCGCCGCTGGCATTCATCTATTCCATCACCGTCGCCGGCATCTTGGCGAACACGACCCTCACCCCTGCGTTGCCCGATGTTCTCGATTCGTTTGATCAACCCAATTCAGCCGCCGGGCTCATCGTTGCTGCGGGACCGTTGCCAGGCATAGTGCTGGCACCGGTGATCGGTGTTCTCGCCGACCGTCTTGGCCGCCGACGGGTGCTGTTGCCGTGTCTGGTGATCTTCGGCGTCGGCAGCCTGCTCGTAGCCTTCGCCCCTACCTTCGAGTTGTTGCTGTTGGCGCGACTGGCTCAAGGCATCGGCTCGGCGGGTCTCATCAATCTGGCCGTCGTGCTGATCGGTGACAACTGGGAGGGACCCGAGCGGACCCGCTTGATCGGCCGCAACGCGGCGGTGCTCACCTTCTGCCTCGCTGTCGTGCCGTCGATCTCCGGGCTGATCACCGAGTTTTCGAGCTGGCGGTTCGCCGTGAGTCTCGGCGCATTCTCGATCCCGGTCGCCATCGCCGGTGCGCGATTCCTCGACGACTCGCGACCAGGCACGGTCCACCCGCTGAGCGAACAGCTGCGCGGCGCGTGGGTACGTATCCGCAACCCCGTCATCATGACCACGATCATCGTCGGATTCCTGGTGTTCGTAGTGATCTTCGGAGTGTTCCTGACAGCGTTGCCCCTGCACCTCGAGGAGGAGTTCGGACTCTCGGCGGGTGCCCGCGGGCTGATCTTGTCGGCCCCCGCGGTCGGAGCGGTGGCGGCGTCGCTGAACCTGTCTCGCCTGAGACGTCACCTGTCGTTGCGAGCGGTGTTGGTAATCGGGTCTAGCGCCATCGCCCTAGCTGCTCTGATCATCGGATTGGCGCCGACTCTTGTCATCGTGGTGATCGGTGGCCTCTTCTATGGCCTCGGAGAGGGGACCTCGGTGCCGTCGCTTCAGGTGGTCGCCGTGAGCGCTACGCCAGACGAGCACCGCGCCACTGTGATGGCGTCTTGGGTCGGAGCGGTACGCCTCGGTCAGGCCGTCGGACCACTCGGTGCGGCCGCGCTGTTGTCAGCGACGTCAGAACCCGTGGTGATGTTTGTCGGCGCAGCACTGTTCGGGGTGGCAGCCCTCATGTTGGCGTTAGGCCGATCGACGATGCTGCGGTGAAGGCCGCGGCGCAGGCCTGAGGTTAGCGATCGCGCCGTGGGGTTCCTTTAGGGAACTGGGGCCTTTGGGACGTCTAACCTTCGGATCATGGATGTTGTGCGCACGGATGAAGCGCGTTTCGAGGGTCTCGTTAACTTTGATTTTGACCCTTGTTACGTCGAGATTGGAGGTCTGCGGGTCCACTACGTCGATGAAGGACCGGCCGCGGCGCCCGTCATGCTCTTGTTGCACGGTGAACCGACCTGGTCATACCTGTACAGGCACTGGGTGCCCGTGCTCGTCAAGGCGGGATATCGAGTCGTTGCACCCGACGCGGTGGGATTCGGGCGGTCCGACAAGGTCACCGATGAGTCCTGGTACAGCCTCGACCATCACATCGCGACGCTCGTGGGCGTGATCGAAGCACTTGAGCTTTCGAGTATCACCGTGGTGGTCCAGGACTGGGCCGGCCCGATCGGGCTATGCACCGCCGTGGAACATCGGGACCGATTCGACCGGCTCGTGATCCTCAACACCTGGCTGCATCACGATGACTATGTCTACACCGACGCACTTCGCGGCTGGCATGAGCTGGCAAAGCGTCCCTCGTTGCCATTCGGGCTCGTGCCATCGAACGAGGCAGCGTCGTGTAGTCAGGATTCCGTCGAGGCACTCCGCTCCGGGTACACGGCTCCGTTCGAAGGACCCGACTCGATGGCGGGGGCCGTCGCATGGCCAGCGATGTTGCCGTTCGCCGAACCTGAACGAGGTGGTGCTGACCGACAGAGTGCCGCGCTGGCAGAGCTTGGTTCGTGGAATGGTCCCGCACATGTGCTCTTCGGCGATTCCGACCCCGTGTTCACCGCCGAATGGGGGGCTCGATTCGCGGCGATGATCCCCGGCGCGACCTTCGGCACCGTCGAGGGTGGCACTCACTTCGTGCAAGAGGTCGGGGCATCGCTGGCGCAAAGAGTTGTAGATCTGATCGCCGCCGAGTCCGTTTGAGCAAGTCAGCGGTCCGGGCCTTGGAGAGCCCCCTCACCGATACGTATCGTCCTGTGCCTACCGCTCCGCGATACTGAAGGCACCAAACCACCCGATTGGAAAACCGATGGCAGCTCGAACCAGATTGACAACGCCGCTAGTACGCGAGGACGGCGCGCTGCGCGTGGCTGATTGGCCGGAAGCGCTCCAGCGGGCCGCCGAGGGATTCTCATCGACGATCGCCGCGCACGGGCCAGAAGCCTTCGGCATGTTCAGCTGTTCGAAGGCGACCAACGAGATGAACTACATGGCACAGAAGTTCGCCCGTGTGGTCGTCGGATCGAACAACATCGACTCATGTAATAGAACCTGACACGCACCTTCTGTCGTCGGTCTGGCGATGGTGTTCGGCGCTGGTGGTGGTACTAGCTCCTACGAGGAGGTCGAGACGACCGACACGATCGTACTTTGGGGGTCCAACGCCCGCGAGGCGCACCCGATCTACTTTCACCACCTCACGAAGGGCATCGATAACGGAGCGCGTATGTTCTGCATCGACCCTCGCCGGACGTCTTCGGCTCGATTCGCTGATCTTTGGCTTGGTCTCGATGTCGGAACCGACATCGCGCTGGCCAACGCGGTCGGCCGAGAACTTATTCAATCCGGGTTGATCGACGAGGAATTTATAGGGCGCGCTACAAGCGGCTTCGATGCCTATGCCGAGTCGGTTGAGCCGTACACACTCGAAGCCGCATCGCGGATCTGCAAAGTGCCGGGCCTGGCTATAGCGGAGCTGGCGCGCGCCTATGGCGAGGCGGAGTCAGCCCAAATCCTCTGGACCTTGGGCATAACGGAACATCACAACGCTGTCGACAATGTGTTGAGTCTTTGCAACCTCGCTTTGTTGACGGGCCATGTCGGCCGCTGGGGTTCGGGGTTGGTGCCGCTGCGCGGCCAAAACAACGTCCAGGGGGGCGGCGACATGGGTGCGTTGCCCGACAGATTGCCGGGCTTCGCCAGCATCTCAGACGACGAGGCCCGGGGACGTTTCGAACGGCGTTGGGGTCACGAGATCAACCCCGTGCCGGGCATGCATCTCAGTCTGATGTTCGAGGCCATGGAGCGCGGCGATCTGCGTGCTCTTTACGTGATCGGGGAAAACCCTGCGCAGAGCGAAGCCGACGTCACCGCGGCTCGTGCCCGGTTATCTGGCCTCGACGTGCTCGTAGTGCAGGACATCTTCCTGACGCGCACGGCCGAGCTCGCCGACGTGGTGTTTCCGGCGTCGGTCGCCTGGGCTGAGTCCCACGGCACCGTCACGTCCAGCGAACGTCGCGTTCAGCGAGTCCGGCCGGCTGTTAAGGCACCCGGCGACGCCCGCGACGACATCGACATCCTCATCGCATTGGCTGATGAGATGCGAGTGACGCTGGGCCCCAAAGATCCTGAGGATGTGTGGGATGAGCTGCGCGAGCTGTCACCGATTCATTCGGGGATGAGCTGGTCGCGCCTTGAATCGAACGGTGGATTGCAGTGGCCGTGTCCCGATGAGCAGCACCCCGGGAGCCCGTTTCTACACGGCTGGCTTTGGGCCGATGATCTCGAGGGTCGCGAACCGGCACCCTTCTCACCGGTCGAGCACGTTGGACCGGCAGAGGCCTTGAGCGATGAATTTCCACTGCGGCTGACGACCGGGCGAGCCCTTGACTCGTTCAACACCGGTGTGCAGTCGGCCGGCCTCGACTCTCCGATTCGCTACGGCGACACACTCGACATGAACGCCGAAGACGCCGCGAATCTGCGGATCCTCGAGGGTGACAGGGTCATGGTTTCGTCGCCCCGTGGCAGCGTCGCAATGTCCGTGCGAATGGACCCCGGGCTCCCGCGGGGTCTCGCGTTCACAACGTTTCACTTTCCCGAACTTGCCGACACGAACGTGTTGACCAACGACGTCTGGGACCCCCGCTCGGGGACCGCCGAGTTCAAGGCGACGGCCATACGCGTCGAGCGTGTCGACGCCGCATCGTCGCAAGGTTTGGTCGACCGATG
>JADFOM010000082.1 GCA_022562835.1 Acidobacteriota bacterium
GAAATCTTGAAACGGGCGGCCGACGGAGTTGGTGTCAAAGCGCTGGCGGCGGAGCTGCGCCTGTCGCAGGCGTTGATTTACAAGTGGTGCCAGGAGTGGGACCCGGAAGAGCCGGATGCCAGCGGCGCACGCAACCCGCTCGACCGCGTCGCCGACATCGTGCGGTTTACGGGGGACCCTCGGGTGGTCAACTGGCTTTGCCACGAGGCCGGCGGGTTTTTCGTCTCCAATCCAGCAGAACGACCGCCGGACGTGTCCGTGGAGCTGCTCTCCAACACGCAACGCCTGGTCAAGGAGTTCAGCCAGCTCGTGCGGACCTGGACCAGGCTGCGCGAAGCCCATCTAGGGAGGTGACAGGATCTGGTGCCTCGCTCACATCGCTCGACCCAGCGTCGCCCATGTTGCGCAGAGTCGCGAGCCGACCTAGCACCGCAACCTTGCTCAGCGAACCGGGATCGACTGGGAGTAAGCCGTCGTTGTGCAACAGGACCATCGATGAAGAGGCAGCCTCACGTGCCAGAGCACGGTGCTCATCACACGCGATGACCTCTGCGCCCGGGGCCTCTTCGAACACATTGGCAAAGCGCAAGAACGTCGCCACGGTTTCGACCACACGAGGATCTATGTCGGTCTCGTCGAGCTCGCCGCTCTCGATGGCGTCACCGAGCTTTTCGGCACGCTGTTGTGCGAACGGCATTTCGATGTTGAGTCCCGCATGAACCGACTTCACGGGGTCGCGCAGTCCGAGGATGAAGTCGGTGATGACGAAGCCGTCGAAGTGCCATTCGTCGCGGAGGATCTCGGTGATGAGTGTGCGATTCTGCCCACACCACTCACCGTTAAGTGAGTTGTACGCCGTCATGACGCTCGCCACGCCCTCCTCGGCGACGCGCCTGAAGTGCGGTAGGTAGACCTCGTGCAGTGCCCGTTCGTCCGCACTGACGTCGACTCTGAAGCGAGCATTCTCCATCGAGTTCAACGCAAAGTGCTTCATACATGCCATCACGTGTTCTTGCAGACCGGCCGTGAAGGCCGCCGCCATCTCGCCGACGTGGTGGGGATCTTCGCCATAGGTTTCTTGCGCCCGACCCCACGCCGGGTGTCTTAGAAGGTTCATACACACCGCACCCGTGTAGGTGGCGCCGCTGGCGCGCAGCTCGGCGCCGATAGCGCGACCGATTCGTTCCTCGAGGTCGGGGTCGAATGACGCTCCACGCGCCATCGAGACCGGAAATGCGGTCGCCGGTCCGATCACACAACCCCGTGGCCCGTCGGCGAAGTTCAACCCCGGTATGCCGAGCCGTTCGCACTCTGCTGCTGGCCAGGCGCGACTTCCGTAACCGTTCATCATCGCGATGATCCCTGGCCAGAACGGCAGGTCACCATCGAGACACGAGAGCTTCTCAGCAAGGGTCATTTCGGTGACCAGAGCCGTCGCTTCGGACGTGGCGTTGGTGCCGCCGGTGACTCGGGCGGCCGCTTCGGAGAATTTCGTCATGCACACATCATCTTGTGAGAGCCGACCTGTCCACAAACTCACCCGGATCGCTCCGAGTCCAGCACAATCGGATGTCGGGTTCACCCTCCTCGTTCTCGCCCTCGGTTCGGTCGATCTCGACGAACCCATGACGCAGGTAGAACCGCTGCGCACCGGTGTTGGAGACGAAGGTCCACAGGTCGAGTCGCTCGTTCGCAAGAGACTGCGCGTGAAGTAGGAGTGCAGACCCGAGACCATGGTTCGTATGGTTGGGATGGACGTAGAGCTGATCGATCCAACCAGCCGTAATGACCATGACCCCGACGATCGCCGCTCCGACGTCGAGTACCCATACCTCGCGGCTGGCCATCACCGAGTCGGCGAACCATGTGCGCACCTCCTCGTCTGAGTGCACGAGCGGTGGAATTGAGGGCACCGCCGCGCTTCGTGCAGCGAGAATGATCTCTGCTGCCTCGCCAGCCTCGGCTGTTGTGGCGAGTCGTGGAACCAACGGTTGGGAAGTGTTGTGTTGGCGGAATGGCACCCATCCATCATTCCAGACGCCATCGACTTCTCAATATCGACGAGGTGATGGCATACGGTCGGGGTCATGGAGACAGACATAACACTCGAAATCGTTGGATATGTGGCGTCGGTCTTGATCATCCTGTCGATCACCCAGAAATCGATCCTGCGGCTGCGAGCGCTCGGACTCGCCGGAGCGCTCACGTTCCTCGTCTACTCGCTGGCGATCGGCGCCTACCCGATAGCGGTCGTCAACGTGATAGCGGCGGCCGTGCACGGGTGGTATCTACGCCAGCTGATCGCCCGCAAGGCAGAGGTGTTCCGTGTCCTGCATGTCAACCCTGACTCGGCGTACCTCCTCGACTTTCTGGCCTTCTACAACGACGAGATAGAGGGACACTTTCAGCCCGAGTTCGTGTATCAACCGAACGATGATCAGGTCACAGCGTTCATTCTGCGAGACATGGTTCCAGCCGGGCTGTTCATCGGTGAGGCAGCGGACGACGGCACCTTCGAGGTAAAACTTGACTTCGTCATCCCGCAGTACCGCGACTTCAGGATCGGCAGATATGTGTATGCGCCGGGCTCAGCCCTTCTCACCGGGATAGCGCCGAGCTGTGTGTGGGCGACGGCATCGAACCCCGATCACGGAAACTATCTTCGCCGCGTGGGGTTCACCGAGTGCCCAGACCAAAGCGGTCGTTACGAGATCGGTATCGAGGTCGACGGAGTCGCCGCCTGAACACTTCGGTGGCTGCGGGTGCGACGTGATCGACTCCGCTCGGGCTTGTTACTGCGCCGTGGCCCCCGCAGGGTTGGGGCGCGCCGACACCGTCGACGTGGTGAAGTCCTCGAGCAACTCGACGAAGCGCTGCGGCTCCTCACAATGGGGAAAGTGTCCCGACTTATCGAAGATCTCGAGACGGCTGCGCGGTATGAGTTCGTGGGCGGTGCGGCCGTGCGACACTGGAATAATTGGGTCCCGTCCGCCCCACACGATCAACGTTGGGACGTCCTCGGCGAGATATAGACGGTCGACCGCGCTCACTCGCTGACCACGTGTATCGATCACGGCCTTCATGGTGTGTACGAAGGCCGAACGTGCCTCGGGGTCCGCTAGCGAATCGTACGCACGCCATATCTCCTTGAGCTGAGCTGATGGACGTAAACCTAGCTTCGACAAGACTGGCGTGACGTGCCTAATGCCATCGCCGATCCAGGGCATGAACGCGATCGGTAAGACGTATTCGACACCTGGAGTGGCTATCAAGCGCAGCATCCAGGAAACTTCCTCGCCCAGCCCTCCTGAACTTACAAGGACGAGACGTTCGCAGAACTCGGGATGCTGGTAAGCGAACTGCATCGCGATGCCGCCTCCCAGTGACTGCCCGACAATTGTCGCCGAAGGGCAGTCCAGTTGGGTCATGAGGTCTCGCAGAAAACTTGAGTAGGCGCCAAGGGAGTAGTCGCCGCGCGGTTTGTCGCTTTGTCCGTGACCTGGAAGGTCGGGCGCGATCACCGTGTAATTCTCGGCGAGTCGGTCGATGATCGGATGCCACGTTTCGGCACTGCCCGCCATGCCATGGACGAGCACCAACGCCGGTCCAGTGCCACCGCGCCGCAGAGCAACCTCGTGTCCGTGAATCGAGACGGTTTCGAGTTGCACACTCATGGTCTGCTGCAGTCGCGACTGATCATGAACGACCGATGGCTTCGCTGAAAGTCATGTCCGGGAACTCGGTGAGCGTTCGTCGACGCACCGCGACTACAGCACCAATGATCAGGCCGACCAATAGAAGCGCGCTGATCCAACGGTCCAACGCCCGTCCCGGGCTCCACCACATGAGTATCAGAATCAAGAATGCCGTTCCACCGGCCACCGCGACCGGTGATCCGTTTGTCATCGGCGAAACCAGCCTTCTTGCCGCAACGGCCCAGCGATGCTCTCCCAACAACGACGCGAAGAGCACGATGAGCACCCCGTCGATGATCCCGGTCCAGGCCATCTGGCGAAGCAGTCCCGTAAAGACAAAGGTGACAGTTTCGGCGAGCGCGCGATCGCCTGAACTTTCGACCAATGAATTGACTAGGAAACCCGCTGCCAGCGAGCGCGATAAGAGCAGAACAACTCCCACTCCAACAAGACTGAAACCGACATTGCGTAGAACCTTCACACGTCGACCACTGGCCAGGTACACAGCTGCCGCGTAGAGCAAGATGACGATCAGCAGGATGAACCAGGAAAGGAAGTCGAGAACCTGGACGACCTCTTGTGCCTTGTCAAGTTCGTCGGACTCCAGAACCACGAACTGGCCCGCTTCCTCGGGGATTTGATCGAGTGCGGCATCAGGAATCCCGATCGTGGAGCCAACCTCCTTGACGATTCCTGAGAGGTTGACGACGACCGAACCCTCGGCCGTCGAGATATTTTCGGGTGTCTCGTCTCGCAGGATGTTCACCAAGGTCTGGTGAGCAGTTCGATTTGCCTCCTCCCACAAAGTGGCGAAAGCCGGCGAGCCGAGGAGCCGATCCACCGTTTCTGTGAGGACGCCGCGCAACCCGCTTGAAACTGGGCCAGCGAGGCCCTTGAAATCTTCTGGGAGTTGCTCTTCGATCTCTGCCGTGACATCAACGGAGGCATACAGCTCGTCTACAACAAACGTTGATACCGCTTCGCGGACCTCCTGCTCTTCGAGTAGTTCGGAGCTGACACTCACCCAGGAGTCGGTGTCGAGTGCTTGAACCCTCACCCAGGTCGTGACCGCTCCGAGGAACGCGATCACGGTGGCGAACGCGATCAGCAGCGCGGGAATTCGGCTCACACGGCCCTCGGAGGAGTCCGACGCTTGGTCAGGGTCGGTTTCGGCGACATCGTCGCTCTCGTCCTGCGAACTACCCACTTCTGAATCCGTCATGTCTCCGCCTCCGCCACGTCGGTGTCGTGGGGATCGGAGCATAGAACACCAGGCGATCGACAACGCGGTTGAAGACTCGGTTAGCCCGCTGTGTGCAGTTTCTGTGGTTGCCGGGCTGCGTCGATGACCTGGCAACGGTTTGGGTCAGAACACTCGGCGGGGTCCAGTTCGCTTGCGCGCTCAGCAAGAGCGGCAAGGCCGAGGCGAGCTGCGCGAAGACGCTCGATCTGGTCGTCGAGATCGTGGAGATGTTCTTCGAGCAGCGAGCGTGTATGTGCGCAACTTCGCGAGCCAGCGTCCTTGAGCTCGAGGACGGATTGGATCTCGGCGAGGGTGAGCCCCGTGGCCTGAGCGTCGCGGATGAAGACGAGGCGTTGCGATGCGGCCTCGTCGTAGTCCCGATACCCCGATGCCGTTCGGTCCGGTTCGGTCATCAGGCCGATCGATTCGTAGTAACGCACGGTCTTGGTGCTCACTCGGCCCTGCTCGGCCAGCTCACCGATCCGCATCATGACCGCCCTTCTGGTCAGCAGTCCTGCGGTAGCCAACGAATCGCCGCAGCCTAAGGCTGTTCGAGACAACAAATACAGAGGACAGTCCCATCGCGGCGGCAGCAACCATGGGGTTCAGCACGCCGGTGGCGGCTAGCGGAATCGCCGCAGCGTTGTACGCGAATGCCCAGAATAGGTTGCCCTTGATCGTCGTCAGTGTGCGGCGAGAGAGTGCAATCGCGTCGGCGACCGCTCGCAGGTCGCCGGCGACGATGGTCAGATCCGAGGCCTCGATGGCAACGTCGGTGCCGGTTCCGATAGCTATGCCCAGATCGGCTTGAGCAAGCGCTGGCGCGTCATTGATGCCGTCGCCGACCATTGCCACACTATGTCCGTCAGCTTGGAGCCGAGCGACCTCGCGAGCCTTTGTTTCGGGTAGTACTTCGGCGATCACGTCGTCGATGCCGACGTCAGATGCCACCCGATCTGCGGTTCGCTGGTTGTCACCGGTGAGCATCATGACGATCAGACCTTGATCGTGCAACGCGGCGACAGCGTCGGCCGAGGTCGCCTTGATGGTGTCGGCCACGACAAGGACCGCTTCGGCCTGACCGTTTCGTCCGACCAACACAGCCGTCGATCCTTGTGATTCGGCTTCGCCCGCCGCACCTTCGATCAATGGTGGGACATCGTCGAATAACAGACGTCGCCCGACGCGCACCTCGTCTTGTTGGACCATGCCACGTACGCCGTATCCCGGTTGGTTCTCGAAGTTCTCGACCTCGGCGAAGTCGGCGAAATCAGCACATATCGCTCGAGCGATTGGATGCTCTGACTTCACTTCGAGAGAGGCGGCGAGACGCAGCATTAGATCGGCGTCTCCAGCGGGCGCGATCACCTCGACCAAGGTCATGCGACCCTCGGTGACGGTGCCGGTCTTGTCGAGCACGACCACGTCGACCGCCCGCGTGTTTTCGAGGACCTCGCCCCCTTTTATGATCACGCCGAGCTGTGCGCCGCGTCCTGTTCCAACCATGATCGCGAGCGGTGTGGCAAGTCCCAGAGCACACGGACAGGCGATGATCAGAACGGCGACGGCTGCGGTGAATGCCTCGTTGGCGTCATAACCAAGAGCGAACCACGTTGCGAGCGTGAGTATCGCGATGACGATTGCTGTCGGAACAAAAACCGACGCAACGCGGTCTGCGAGCCGTTGCACGTCGGCCTTACTACCTTGCGCCCTGTCTACGAGTTCGATGATCTGGGCTAGCGCTGTGTCGGCACCGACACGGGTTGCCTCTACGACCAACGAGCCATTCGCGTTGATTGTTGCGCCGATGACCTCGTCGCCGTGTGTGACCTCTACCGGAACCGGTTCGCCTGTGATCATCGAAGCATCGATGGCGGAATGGCCATCGACGACGACGCCGTCGGTTGCGATCTTTTCGCCAGGTCGCACCACAAAGCGCATGCCGACGACGAGTTCGTCGAGCGGGACCTCGCTGCCATCCTCGAGAGTTGCAGTTCGTGCGCCCAGCGCGGCTAGGGCGCGCAGCGCGTCACCCGAGCGGCGTTTGGCACGAAGCTCGAACCACTTTCCCAACAAGATGAGCGTGACGATCACGGCGCCCGTCTCGTAATAGATATGACCACCGTCGATATCTGCGATGAGTACGACGCTGGACCACAACCAAGCCGAGAGCGAACCCATCGATACAAGCGTGTCCATCGTCGTTGTGTGATGAGCGAGGTTGATGGCGGCGGATCGGTGAAATGGCCAACCGGACCAAAAGATGGCGGGTGTACACAACACCGCTACGACCCATTCCCAGCCAGCGAAGCGCAACGATGGAATCATGGAGATCGCCACCGCGGGGACCGACAGCGCTGCCGCGACGAGGAACCGCTTACGAAGGTCGGCTTCACGTCGAGCTTCCGCCGCCTCTGTGTCTCCGTCGGCTGCGACGTCGTAGCCCAGGCCCCTGATCGTGGACGACAACTCCAACTCATCGAGGTCGGGTTGGTGCACGACGGTTGCCCGGCCGGTGGCGAAGTTCACGTGTGCGCCCGAGACACCGTCGAGATCGGACAGACCTCGTTGGATTCGAGTGGCGCAGGCAGCGCAGGTCATGCCATCAACCGCGATTACTGATCGTTTCTCACGCAGGTCTGGTGTCACACGCTCAGTGTACGGGTTCCAGTTGAGTGGAAGGTCAAGTGGTAAATCCGCGAGCGCTTGATCAGCCCGTTGTCTCTTGATCGGTGACCGACCCGGGGCAGATCTCCTGCCACCCGACCAGTGGCCCAGTCGATCCGACATTTGCGTTGTGATTGATCAGTTCGAGTCGCACGCCGTCGCCTGAGGGCACTAGCGAACCCGACCAGTCGATGTCTGGGTCATCAGCGCTTTGTTGCACCAGAATTGGATCCACTTCTGCGTCGATGAGCCCGACTGTGGCTGCGAGGGTTTTGGTGACCGTCTCCGGTGTTGCATCGACATAGATCTGGGTGGCGAAGTCCCACTTCTCGGTCTCGCCGTCGTTGTCGTTGTACTGACAGGTATCGAGGACCTCGTAACCGATACCTGCGTCGGTGAGCGGGTCGATGAAACCTGCCTCCAGGCTGCTTTCGAGACCGTGAGATGACGGGTCCTCGTCCTCGCCGCATGCTGGCAGTACCAAGGCTGTCAGTGCAAGGACCAGCACGCCACCTAGAACGTTTCTCATCCATGAGACGGTAGTTGGTTAGCGACGGCTGTGTCCTACGCGACCCTCTAGGCGATCTAACCTCGGTGCAAGCCAGAGCGCAACGTCACAAAGACGGCGCTCTCACGAACACGAACAGGGGCCAATCGATGGCGAACAGGCTCGACGGCAAGATTGCGGTCATCACGGGAGGCACGAGCGGCATCGGCGCAGCCACCGCAGAACGATTCGCCGTTGAGGGTGCGTGGGTGGTCATCGCCGGTCGCTCTGAGGACAAAGGTTCTGCGTTGGCAGATTCGCTTGGTGATCGGGTGATCTACAAGCGCACCGACGTCACCATCGAAGAGGAAATAGAGGACCTCATGGAGTTCGCGGTCGAGCGATTCGGCGGCCTCGATATCGTCTTCAACAACGCGGGCGTAGGCACCTACGACACCGTCGATAACATTACGCAGGAGCAGATCGAGCAGGCCACGCGTGTCTTGTTGAGCAGCGTGATACTCGGCATTCGCTACGCGATCGCTCCGCTGGTTGCACGCGGCGGTGGCGTGATAATCAACAACTCGAGCGTCGCTGGTATTCGATACCGCCAGGGAGCGTTGCTGTATTCGGCTCTGAAGGCTGCGGTAACCCACTACACCAAGCTGGCAGGCGTCGAACTGGGTCCACTCGGTATTCGTGTCAATTCAATCTCGCCAGCGGCGATCGCCACGCCCATTTTCTGGGGTGGTTCAGAACGGGCGAACACTCTTTCCGACGTTGACAATGCGGCAAAGCTCGAGAAGCTCAAGGGCAATCTTGCCAAGGCCGTGCCACTGCAGAAGAGCGGAGTCGCCGATGACATCGCCGCTGCCGCGGTCTACCTCGCCTCCGACGATGGTCGGTTCGTGACCTCACACGATCTTGTCGTCGATGGCGGCCGCAGCTCGATGTTCAACGAGTAGGTCATACATTCGGCACCGGCACTCGGCGCTCATCGAGTCGTGTCTGGTGGTGAGATGGCAATGTCTAGATGGCAATGTGTGATCCATGAGCAACCCGCCCCAACGCGGAGCTCGGGTCGAACGGATCCGGCTCGTGCGCTTTTCACTGCCGCTAGCTCACCCTTTGCGAACGTCCTATGGCGTCGAGACCCGACGTGACGTCACTTTGGTCAACGTCACCACCACCGAAGCGGAGGGCTGGGGGGAGAACGTTGCGTTGTCGTCACCCTCCTACTCACCCGAATACGCCGATGTTTCGTTCATGGCGTTGCGCGATCACCTAGTGCCAGCGTTTTATGCCAGCGGGTCCGGATCTCGAGCCGAAGCGGTCGCCGCTGCGCTCGGGCAAGTGCGGGGATGGCCGATGGCCAAGTCAGCGTTGGAGG
>JADFOM010000083.1 GCA_022562835.1 Acidobacteriota bacterium
ATATTGACCGGGCCGTCAACGTCGCTGAAAGCGACACGACAGATGGCGGCGGCGACGTCGTCGACCATGAGGTAGTCGCAGCACTGTGTACCCCGCGAGACCGCTGGACGGCGGCCTGCGAGCAGTTCGCTCATCACGTAGGCGACGAGCCGTGGCGGCGCCTCGCCGGGTCCGAAGGTGTAGAAGATGCGAGCGTGGGCACCGCTCAGCGCGCCGTGGGCGATATAGGCGCCGAGTGTGGCACCCAGTGCGTGTTTTGCGGCGCCGTACAGCGTGGCTGGAATACATGGTGTGGTGAACTCATCACGGGGCGAGTCGACCGCGGCGTATTCGATGCCGGTGCCTGCGGTGACAACCCGTGTTACCTGCGCGCCAGCACATGCATCTAGCAGCTTCGTGGAGGCGTTGAGATGGTCGATGTTCAGTGGTGAGACCATGCGGTCTTCGCCGTTCCAGGCGAGATGTACGACAATGTCGGGTGCTGCGAGGTCGAGCAGCTCTTCAAATCGGTTGGTCTCGAGTACGTCGGCTTCGAAGGT
Organism: Acidobacteriota bacterium; assembly: GCA_022562835.1. Lineage (GTDB taxonomy): Bacteria > Actinomycetota > Acidimicrobiia > Acidimicrobiales > SHLQ01 > JADFOM01. Next base: position 540 of record JADFOM010000083.1, read on the forward strand.
TTCGGCGATGAACTCGAAGCCCGACGAGCCCGGGCGCGCGAGTGCGCTAACACGGTGACCTTGTTCGGCCAGAAGCGAACAGACGTGACGTCCGATCAGACCCGATGCCCCGGTCACCAGGACGCGTCGGCTCGCGCTACTGGACAATGGCTGGGGACGGAACGGGAACGATGAACTGGCCGCCGGCCTCGAGGTACGCGCTCTGCTGTTCAACGATCTCGTTCTTGAAGTTCCAGGCCAACAACAGCACGAAGTCGGGTTTGCGCTCCTCCAATGTGTCTGTGTCGTAGATCGGCTGGTGCGTTCCCGGCATCAACTTGCCTTGTTTGTGAACATTGCGATCGACGACGAACTCCACGAGGTCGGTGCCGATTCCGGCGTAGTTTAACAGCGTCGCACCCTTCGCCGCGGCTCCATAGGCCGCGACGGTCGCGCCGGATGAGCGGAGACGCTCGAGCAAGGCGCGGAGATCGCGGCGGACGCCAGCGACACGGTCACCGAACGCGGCGTAGTAGGCGAGCGAATCCATTCCGGACTCGCGTTCCCTTTCGAGATAGTTCTTGACCCGCTCGGTCTGCTCGACGCGATGACCGATGTGATAGCGCAGTGTGCCACCGTGCAGGTCCTCGAAATACTCGACGTCGTTGAGTGACAGGTCATGGGTCTTCATGATCGCCTGTACCGAGCTGGCCGAGTAGTAGCAGAAGTGCTCGTGGTAAACGGTGTCGAACTCGGCGTGTTCGATGAGGTCGCGAACGTACGGGTTCTCGACGGTGATGACCCCATCCTCGGCGAGCAGCTTCTTCATCCCTGCTACGAACCCGTTGAGGTCGGGGACGTGAGCCATCACGTTGTTGGCAATGATCACGTCAGCGGTTCCATGCTCAGCAATGACATCGTCGGCCATGTCGACACCGAAGAAGTTGATCAATGTCGGCACGCCCGCTTCGATCGCCGCGGTCGCGGGACCCGGCGCGGGGTCGATACCGAGTACCGGGATCCCCTGTTCGACAAAGTTGCGGAGGAGATAACCGTCGTTGCTCGCCAACTCGATGACAAGAGACTTGTCTCCGAGCCCGCGCGTTTCGACCAGCCCATTGGCGTGGTCTGCGGAATGGCGGAGAAGGTGATCGGAGACAGAGGAGTAATAGGGGTAGTCCTCGGGAAACAACTCCGGTACGTCGTGACTGATCTGCACCAGCGAGCAAGCGTTACAAAAGACGAGATCAAGAGGGTAGACCGCGTCGACGTCATCTGACTGCCAGGGCTCGACCAAGACATTGGCGATCGGGGTCTCGCCGAGATCTAGAAACGTGTGAAGGTCAGCGGAGCCGCAGTGGCGGCAGGTTCCTCTTCGGGTTGCTTCTAACACAGCGGGATCTCCTCACCGGCTTGGCGGTGCACCTAATGGTCGATGTCCCCCTAATCGGATCGTATCGGTCAAATCTGAGGGGACGGACGGCCCTGATCGACCCTTCTATGTTCACCTATCGGGGTGGCGCCTGAGTACAGTGCGTGCCGGGCCACCACCGGAGCCCCGCCGGATGATTTGGGTGCGATCATCGATGCGTCCACTAGCGCCAGGAGACGTCCATGCCGTGGCCGAACAGCGACCGAGACGTGGTGTTCGATCTGATCGATCAGGAGCGAACTCGTCAGAACACTCAGCTCCAGCTCATCGCGAGCGAGAACTTCACCTCACCCGCGGTAATCGCGGCGACCGGATCTGTGCTCACCAACAAGTACAGCGAGGGTTACCCGACGAAGCGCTACTACGGCGGAAACCAAATAATCGATCAGGTAGAAGAACTGGCCCGAACCCGTGCCGCGGATTTGTTCGGAGCCGATCACGCCAACGTGCAGCCCCATTCGGGAGCCAACGCCAACATCGCTGTCTACCTGGCGATGCTCGAGCCGGGCGACACGGTGCTCGGCATGAGTCTCGACCACGGCGGTCACCTAACTCACGGTTCACCGGTTAATGCCTCGGGCAAGCTGTACAACTTCGTCCCCTACGGTGTCACGTCGTCCGATGAACGCATCGACTACGAACAAATGCACAACCTCGCGCTTGAGCATAAACCCAAGATGATCGTGGCCGGAGCAACGGCGTACTCGCGGGTGATCGAGCCGAAACCCATCCGTGACATCGCGGATGAGGTCGGCGCGTTGGTTATGTTCGACGCTGCTCACATCGCAGGACTGATCGCGGGTGGCGTACACCCCAACCCCGTGCCCTACAGCGACATCGTCACCTTCACGACGCACAAGACGCTACGCGGTCCCCGTGGCGGCTGCATTCTGTGTCGGTCAGAACACGCTGCCGCGATCGACAAGGCGGTCTTCCCCGGATTGCAGGGCGGACCGCTGGAGCACGTAATCGCGGGTAAGGCGGTGGCGTTTGCGGAGGCTGCAACCGACGAGTTCACCGATTACGCATCACGCATCGTCGACAATGCCCGCGCGCTGGCCGAAGGTCTGTCCGAGCAGGGTTTTCGTATCGTGTCCGGTGGGACGGACAATCATCTCATGCTCGTCGATCTGCGCACCTTCGACGAGGACCTCTCGGGCAAAGAGGCCCAGGCGGTGCTCGACGAAGCCGGGATCACGCTCAACAAAAACACGGTTCCCGACGACCCTCGTTCGCCATTTGTCACCAGTGGTGTTCGCATCGGAACCCCTGCCGTGACGACCCAGGGTATGGGTACCGAACAGATGGGTACGATCGCTCGCCTCATCGCTACAGCGCTGCGCAACAGCGGCGAACCTTCGTCGCTCGATGCGGTGCGTGTTGAGGTCGGCGAGTTGTGTGCAGGCTTCGTGCCGTACGCGGACTGAGACCGAACCGTGGCCGCGCTGGTTGACTATGCCCTGGTGACCGGGGCCGCAGGCGCAACCACCGCCGTCGCAACACCGATCGTCTGGCGCGTCGCGGTCAAACATGGTTGGGTTGTCGAACCGGACGGCCACCGCCTCCATGCCAAGCCGACCCCCGCATTGGGTGGTATCGCTATGTGGCTGGGGCTCTGCGCTGGTCTCTTGGTGGCTTGGTCGCGGCAGGGTTTCGACGAGGTCTTCTCGACGCCCACAGAATTGATAGGCGTATTCGCGGCCGCGACCGTGATCTTTGCTGTGGGATTGCTCGACGACGTACGTCCCGTTTCGGCACCAGCGAAACTTGCAGGTGTCGTGCTCGCTGGAAGTGTGCTCACCTACGCGGGCGTTAGCATCATTGTCTTCAGGGTGCCGTTCTTCGATCTGTTGCTGCTGAGTGCTGACTGGTCGGCGTTGTTGACCGTTGTCTGGGTCGTCGCGATAACCAACGCTGTGAACCTCATCGACGGGCTCGACGGGCTCGCTGCGGGAACGGTCGCCATCGCAGCCGCCACCTTGTTCCTCTACACGTTGCGACTAACGGACGCGGGTGTGCTGCTCGAGGAGAACCCCGCGGCAGTTGTCTCGGTGATCGCTGTTGGTCTGTGCGTCGGGTTTCTCCCTCACAATTTTCATCCCGCCAAGATCTTCATGGGTGACAGCGGCGCGCTATTGCTCGGCCTCTTGATGGCCGCCTCGACCATCATGGTCGGGGGCCGTACCGCTGCACCGTTCTCGGGACAGGCGTTCTTCTTCTTCGCTCCGGTCACGATTCCGCTGTTGATATTGGCCGTTCCGTTGCTTGACACGATCCTGGCGTTCTCGAGGCGCACGCTTCGGCGTCGGAGCTTCGCCCAAGCAGATCGTGAACACCTGCATCATCGCTTGATGCAGTTGGGACATGGTCACAGGCGGACCGTTGTGATCATGTGGAGCTGGACCCTGTTGCTGTCTGCGTTCGTGTTGATCCCTACCTACACAGGCACAGGCGACGCCTTCGTGCCGATTGGCATCGCTGCTTTGGCGCTGCTGCTCTATTCGATCTTTCACAGTCGGCTTCCTGCGCTGGTTGGGGTGCGGGGACGGCACAATGACGAACAGACCACCCCGGCCGAGGTTGATGATTCCGGCGCGCTCATTGACAATGACAAAACTCAGTCGACAGGTACATCGACGACACAATCTGACTTGGACCCACAATGAACGATTCTGACAACGAACCAGACGAAACCGCTGAGGACGCAGCTCCGGAAAGGGCTGGCTTCGTCGGCGGCATTATCGGTCATCTGCGCGGTTTGAATCTTGTGTGGCTGCTGGTCGCTGTGGCGATCTCAGTCGTCGTCATCGTGATTGGTGTGATTTATGTCAACGACATTGTGTGGAAGTCGTCGCAGCGAAAGAACCTGACCTATTTGGCGTTCGGATTCACTGCGCTGGGGATAGTTCTCGCGGAGATTCTTCGTCAATGGCGTATTCTCGCTGGTGTTGCCATGGCGCTGTTCACGGCGATCTTCTTTGTTGTTGCCATTCAGGTGCTGCCCGATGATCTCGACCTCGGTCACTATTCAGAGTCCGAACGTATGCCGTTGGCGTCGGCTGATCAGGTACCGGACGCTCCGGCAGAACGCCCCGACGTCGATCCGCCTGTGGCGACCAGCGGTGAGGAACTTTTGGCGATCTCGTTGGGTGTCGAGTTGGTAGCTGAGGGGTTTGAGCAGCCCGTCAAGGTGGTTCCGTCGACGCTTGACGGCGAGTTGTTGGTGGTCGAACGAGCCGGGTTGATTCGACGCATCACCGCGGACGGGACCGTGGCTGACGAACCGGTGCTCGATCTCACCGATGAACTCGATGCGATCGACGAGCAGGGTCTTCTCTCGATTGCGCTCTCACCGCACGACGACCGCATTTATACGAGCTGGTCGGTGGCACGCGGCGACGACGATGTCAGCGGCATCAGCTCGTATGACTTCGACGGTGAAACAGCGGACCCTGACTCGCGCCGCAACGTCGTCGAGGTTCCACAGCCCTATGAACGTCACAACGCTGGCGACATCGCCTGGGGACACGACGGTTATCTCTACTGGAGTCTCGGTGACGGTGGACGCATTCGGGACCCGCACGGGATGGGCCAGGACACCTCGACGAGGCTTTCGACAATCATGCGGTTCCTTCCGACGCCCGACGGCGACACTCCCTATGTGATCCCTCCCGACAACCCCTATGTCGATACCGCTGACATATGGCCTGAGATCTTCGCATACGGCGCACGTAACCCCTTCCGGTTCTCATTCGATTCTGACACCGGTGACCTGTGGATCGGCGACGTCAGCGAGGTTGATTTCGAGGAGGTCAACTACATCGAGTATGGCGATACCGATGGTGCGAACTTTGGTTGGCGAATCATGCAGGGCAATGACGTCTTTCTGGGGCCAGATCACGACCCCACCGGCTACACCGAGGCTGACATTCCTGCGGACCACACGCCGCCGATCTACGCCTACCCCCATGACAAGTCCGAAAAAGAGGGTGGGCGCAACTCGATCACCGGTGGCGTCGTTTATCGCAGCGATGCGATCCCCGAACTGTGGGGCAGCTACGTTTTCGCTGACTTCACGGCAGGTTGGTATGGCCTGATGGCCTACGACAGCAATAACGATGAAGTCGTTGGCGATGCTCTGATGGTTTCCATCGTCGCCGAGGGCGACGCAGCCGGTGATGTTGAGGCTGCGGTGGCAATCAACGTCGATGGTGACGGTGAAATACTTTTCGTCACCTTCAGCGGGGCGATCTATCGGCTGATCCCTGGGTCGTGAGTTCGCTGCCGCGACCTTCGTGTGCGGTCATTTCACAGCGCGGGTTGCGAAATGACCTATCACGCTGCATGGGTTATGAGATCGAGGACCTCTACGTAGAGCTGTTGGACGCGAAGCTCGTAGTGCCGCGATTCCGTAGTTCGCGTCTGTCGCCCTACTACGAGCGCGCAACCCGCGTTGCTAGACGCGTGAGCCGAGGCAGGTTTTCGCCCCCCGGTGGCGCCGCGATGACCAGCGAGGACTTTGGAAGCGTCGACTTTGCATACTTTCACGCACAGTTTCCCCGCGACCTGGCCGTGCTCGAGGCCATGGGAAACTGGCGACAGCGAGTGGGCGCGGCGGTGTGTTTTATCGAGGAGGCATGGGTCTCCGACATTGATGCGATGGCGGGCTTCGGTCGCTGGCTCGAACAGTTCGACGCAGTGTTTATCGGTCTCGCAGACAGCGCTACCGCTTGGACTCACCGCGTAGACGTGCCGGTAAGTTATCTGCCATACAGCGTTGACGCCCTCGGGTTTTCGCCGCGCGATCCCGACCATCCGCGCGGGATCGACGTGATCAACATCGGGCGACGTTCCGAGGTCACCCACGGTTCATTGGTGGACTGGTCGCGCCAGACGGGCCGGTTCTACTACTTCGATTCGTTCCGCCCACTGGAGGTTAAGGATCCCTCCGAGCATCGGCTGATGTTGTCGACGCTGATGCGCAACTCTCGGGTCGCGATCACCAACCGAGGGATTGGTGCAGATCCGACGCGGACCCTCCAACAACACGCGTTACCGGCACGCTACTTCGAGGCGGCAGCGGCCGGAGCGGTTCTCGTCGGCGCACGACCGAATGTGGTTGAGTTCGATGATGAATTCGATTGGACGGATTCGATCATCGATCTGGCCTATGACGAACCCGATGCGGGCGAGATGGTCGATACGTTGCTCACCCAATCAGATCGCCTAGACACCGCGGCTCGACGCAATGTAGCCGAGTGTTTGTTGCGTCATGACCACGTTTATCGGCTCGAAGCGATGGCGTCGGCCGTCGATGTGGAGCTTGGCGAGAACACGGAGAAGCGCAAGGCGACGCTGCGCGACGCCGCCAAGGCGTTTCTTCGCCCTGAGTCTTCATAAGCGTCGACAGCACGAGTGGGGTCGTAGACCCATTGTGGACAACGCCATGCAATGCGATCATGGGGGCTAGGAAGATCGACGTCACGTGAACGGTAGTATTTGCGCGGGTACGTCGATCTGACAAGACGAAGGGCGACAAGAGTATGGATCTTTGGGAACTTCTCATGATCACGGTGCGGCGGTGGAAGATCACCCTGCCGGTCGCGATCGTCGCGTTCGGTGTTGCCTTTGCCGCGTCTGGGTCCGTACCGCCCGAATACAAGGCTGAGGCCGCGGTCGGCATCAGGGGCGCACAATACGAAATCGATCCGATCACCGGTGAAATTGAAAGTTCAGCGAATCCCCTTGTCGTCGCCAACGAAGGTCGCTCTGCCTTGGCGTTCGCCGAGAAAACTGTGGTATCAGCGGACGCAAAATCGGCCGCCGTCGAGGCCGGCAACACCAGCACTTACACGGTGACACTCGATCGTTTCAACCCCATCCTCGATGTGTCGGTGGTGGCGGTAACGCCCCAGCAGGCGGTCTCGACGGCCGCCTACATCGTCGAACAGATCGAGGCTGAAATATTGGATCTCCAGGCGATCGCGGGCCAAACCGAGGAGGATCTCCAGCTCCAGTCACAAGCATTGTTCGTAGATCAGGTCGCGTCTGAGGACGCCACGCCTCAGAAGCGCATGCTCGTCATTCTGCTGGTGATCGCAACGCTCGCCACGATTGGCACAGCGGTGCTCGCGGATGCCTTCGTGGTTATGCGGCAGCGTCGCCGCGAAAGCTCGGAGCCAGGGTTGAGCTCGACGGCAGAGGACTGGGACGAGGCACAGGAGATGATCGAGTCCGCGACCAGACCCAAGGAGGTTTCCCCGGTTGGGGTAAACGATGACGACCTAGAGGAGTGGGGTCGGCGTTAGCAAATGGCGCTTGACACGCGCCCAGCGGCGCCGATCGACCCGCCTCCTTCGGAGGTAGCGCGACGGACGCGCAAACCGAGCGGGATCCTCAACCTCGGTCGCGTAGACGCGGTCGACATGTTGTCGGTCTACTTCGCGCTCGCCTTTTTCTTGCCCGGTTGGCTGCGGGTTCCCTCGCTCGGAGAGGCTGGTCGGCCCAGCACGGTGTGGGGTCTGATCATGTTTGGTTGGTGGATCGTCACGAGGGTCGCGCCTTCACTGACCCCCCGCTATCGCCAACCACTGCATTTTTTTGTGTGGCTCTATCTCATGGCGTTCCTTGCAGCGATGGCCGCCGGGTACCAAAGGGGTCTGACGCCTGAACAACTCAGTGGTATGGACCGACGCGCGCTGACCTTCTTCTCGGCCATCGGCGTGCTGTTGGTCGCCGCGGACGGCATCCGTAACCGCGAGAGGTTGAAGGCGCTTTTGCGTCGCGTGGTATTGCTAGCGATCTTTCCAGCTTTCGTGGGATTTCTGCAGTTCGCGATCGAACTCGACCTCTCGATCAAAATCCGTGTCCCCGGCCTCGAACAAGGGCCGATTCCGTGGCAACGCTCTCGCGGCAACTACGTCCGATCGTGGGGCACCTCGCTGCACGCAATCGAGTTCGGTGTCATCATGGCCATGTTGCTGGGCATAGCCGTTCATCTCGCGCTGTTCGCCAAGTCAAAGTTCGAGGCACAGATGATGTGGATCCTGGCCGGCTTCTTCGGACTGGTCGGCGTATTCGCGAACTCACGCACCCAGATGGTCGCGCTCGCGTGTGTGGTGTTGCCTTTAATCGCAGCTTGGCGCGCGAATTGGCGAGTACGCGCCGCACTGGTCGGCTTTTTGGCGATTACGGCGATGAGTCTCATGTTTCCCGGGCTCATCAGCGGACTAGTCGACCTATTCCTGAACATCGGCGAGGATGAGAGCGCCGAGGCACGCACAGTCGACTACGAGGTCGTATTCGACCAGATCGCAGATCGGCCATGGTTTGGGGTCGGGCCGGGGGCAACGGGTGTCACCGAGGAGAACATCGCCGTCATCAAGTTAAACGACGTGTTCTTAGTCGACGGCGAACGATATTTGGCGCTCGGTTTCTATTTCCGTGCTTACTTCCCCAACAGAAACGCCG
>JADFOM010000084.1:0-3812 GCA_022562835.1 Acidobacteriota bacterium
AGGGCGTCGATATACCGGTCGATCGCGTCATTGTCCAGCGAGCCAGCCGACGGCTCTATCCGTGCCCATTCGATCGTCATTCGATGGGTACGGATGTCCGTCGCCGCGAGCAGCGCCATGTCATCGGCGTGGTTGGTCGCAAATCCGTTGCCGTCGCCTGAGCTCGGTGCTCGGCCACTGCGCTCCCACAGCGACCAGTCGGCACTCGGGGAGACGCCTTCGGCACCCACCGACGATGCGGTGGTGCCCAGGATCACGTGATCATCGGACGGTCATTTGACCGGCGTCGAGTACAACGTTGTCGCCCACCTTTGTCTGGAAGATCACTCCGTCGTCCTCATTCCAGATGTGGATATCGAGTTGCTCGCCCGGCATCACAGGGGTTGAGAAGCGGCCTTCCATCGACCCGAATTTGCTCGGATCGCTGTCACAAACAGCGTGCAGCAGCGCACGGCCGGTGAATCCCCACGTGCACAGGCCGTGCAGGATTGGCTTGGGGAAACCCGCTAGGGCGGCGAACTGAGGGTCACTGTGAAGGGGATTGCGGTCTCCGTTCAAACGGTAGAGAAGCGCCTGATCCGTTCGTGTCGTGTAACTCACGACTTCGTCGGCTGCTCGGTCAGGTGCTGCGGCTGTGCTTGCGGGTCCGCGATCGCCGCCCCATCCGCCTTCGCCTCGGATGAACAGCGACGTCTTCGTCGACCACAGAGGGTTACCCGACGTGTCGGTCACTGTTCCTTCGAGGACCACGATGGCGGCCTTCCCTTTGTCGAATATGTTGGCAACGCGCGATTTCGACCTGGCGGTTCCCTCGGGCGGCAGAGTCTCGTGCAGGGTGATGCTCTGCCCGCCGTGGACGAGGGCGGTGAGGTCGAAATCGCCGAAGTCCGGTCCCTTGCCGGCGCCTTGGCCGAGCACGACGACCATTGTGGGTAAGGCTTTTTGGGTGACGTCGATCGAGTTCTCCGTCGTGAAGTCGAGCTCTGCCCCGGTCGGGTCGGACACCCCGGCGCCGACTCCGAGTGAGTACAAGAGGCTGTCCTTCGAGGTCCAGCTGAACTCGCCCTCCTCGCCTTCGGCGCCTACGGAGTCTGGATTGATTGGCATGGGTTCGGTCCTCTCGGTCTGTGATCCAACGAGATGTTCTGTCGATCGCTTGGACGCTATGCGCGGATCGGACGACTGGCCAAGACGCTCAGCGCTAATGCGCTGTTGGCCGACATGCTCGTTGGCGGAGAGATCGCTATTGTGGCGACAGCACGTCAATCGTGGCACGTGCCGAGGAGATCGTTGTGAGCGACCAACCCGACATTCTGGATGCCCCTGTAACCGAGGTCACTGAACCGGGTGACCACGAACGGTTCGCTCACTACGTACCCAAGGCAAAGCTGACCGAGGCGATGGTCAATGGGACCGCGGTGCTTGCGCTCTGCGGGAAAGTCTGGGTTCCGAGTCGTGATCCGGGTCGATTTCCAATCTGTCCCGAATGCAAGTCGATTCGCGAGGACATGGCCAAGCGCGAGGGCGCCGGCAGCAATTGATCGAAGACGCCTCAGCGCGCAAATTCGAAACAATGCAGCGGGGTGGGGTCTAGCGTGAGCTGATGTATCGGTTCATGGCGTTGTCAGCCCTCATGGGTGCTGGATACGGCGTGTTGTTCACGATGCTCGACGATTATCGCGCTGAGTATGGGATCGGTGAGACGGCGCTCGGTGTGCTCATCGGTGCCGGCTTCTTGGCGGGATTTCTCTCCCAGGTGCTCATTGCACCGATGGCCGACCGTGGTAGAGCAAAAATGCTCGTGTTGGTCGGTGTTGCACTCAATGTGTTTGGCCTGCTGGTGATGGCGGCCGGCACGACCTTCTCGATCCTGTTGGCCGGCCGGGTGGTGATGGGCATCGGGATCGGCACCGCTCTGCCCGCCATTCGCCGGATTGTTATCCTTGCGGATCCCGAAAACCTAGGCGAGAACCTTGGAAGGCTAGTTTCGGCGGACGTTGCAGGCTTCGCTATGGGACCCGTCCTCGCGGCGCTACTCGTCGGCCTCTTCGGCATTCCGGCTCCGTTTCTGGTCGTCGCAGTATTGACAGTCGCATTTTCGGCCTCTGTGCTCAGCGTGAGCGTCGATGAGTCCGCGCCGGGTTCGAGTCCGCCAGGACTTGCCTTCGATCTGCTTAGGATTCGGCCGTTCGTCGGCGCGCTGGTGCTCGGGTCTGCCGTGTTCTTGATGATCGGTTCGTTCGATGTGTTGTGGGCGGTTGTACACGACGACATGGAAACCGCGGAATGGATCGCCAACATCGGGATAACCCTCTTCGCCCTACCGCTGGTCCTCCTGGCATCGACGGGCGGAAAACTCGCGCAACGCGTCGGGCCGTTTCCAGTTGCGACGATCGGTCTTTCGCTCGGTGCCTTCTTCATGCTCCTCTATGGCCTCATGCCGACCGGTGGTGCGATTTTCGCCGTCGCGATGGTGCACGCCGTCAGCGATGGAATCACGATCGCCAGCACGGGGGTCGCTGTCGCAATCACGGTTCCCGCCGATCGCCAGGCCGGAGCGCAGGGCCTGCTCGGCGGATTTCAGACGCTCACCGCAGGGATCACGGCGGTGGCCATCGGGGCCATATCCGAATCATTGGGTCGCACCTGGGCGTACGGCACGACTGCGATAGCGATGGCGGTGCTGGTGATCGTCGGGGCGGCGTTGTCGCACTCAGCGTGGCGATCGGCCTCACCCGTCTCGGTGGCTATGGACCCGGCAGGTGTGGATCGGTCCACCTGAGTCGATCCGACTAGGGTCCGCTTTGTGAGCGACATCCACCACGGAACTTCCACGATTTGCGCACAGCGATGATGGCGGTGAACAGCGCCCCAAACCTGCTCGACGGTCGAGTGGTCATGGTTTCGGGCGTAGGACCGGGTCTCGGCGGCGCGATCGCGAGCGCAGCGGCCTCCTCGGGGGCACGGGTCGCTTTGTTGGCGCGTCGTTACGAGGTGATCGACGACATCAAATCGCAGATTCGCTCGCATGGTGGTGAGGCCATCTGTGTGCCCACCGACATCACGTCTCCTCAACAGTGTGACGACGCGGTGAGTTCGGTCATGGACCATTGGGGTCGTATCGACGGTCTTGTCAACAATGCCTTTCAGCAACCGCCATTTGAGCTGCTCGAGCAACAGTCGCTCGACACGATTCGCGAAGGATTCGAAGTCAACCTTTTCGGGCACCTGAGCCTCACGAAATCAGCCGCGCCCGCGTTGCGAGATGGCGGTGGTTCGGTAGTCATGACACTGTCGTCGATCCTTCGGCGGGCACGACCAAACTTCGGTGCTTACAAGATGGCCAAACACGCGTTGTTGGGGTTGACCCGAGCACTTGCTGTGGAACTCGGGTCAGGCGGGATTCGCGTCAATGCAATCGCACCCGGCTACATCTACGACGAGCCTGTCAAGGCGTACTTTGCGATCCTCGCCGAGCAGCAGGGCCGGAGCGCAGAGGAGGTCGAAGCTGAGATCACGGCCACTCACCCGTTGGGGTTCATTCCGACGCCCGCACAGATAGCGAAGCCAGTGTTGTTTCTCCTGTCGGAGTTAGCCGAGGCCTTGACCGGTCAGTGCCTCGACGTCAACGGTGGCGAGTTCATGGTTTAAGACCGCGATGTAGTTTCGGTCCGGCTTTGCCGGTCGAAACGGCGTTTGCGCTTGCGTTCTGCGTATGAGCGACGTCGGTAGCGACCGCGATGTTGAGAGCGTCAGCGAGCAACTCGAAGGAACCCGAAGGGTTCCCACGAACTAGCCGTAAATATTAGTCA
>JADFOM010000084.1:3822-9388 GCA_022562835.1 Acidobacteriota bacterium
GCGTTTGCGCTTGCGTTCTGCGTATGAGCGACACCGCAGGTGTCGCGAACTAGCAGTAAATATTAGTCAAGATCCGCGATTCCCATGTCTAGGTTGGATGCCTCGATGCCGCCGTCGACATCGATCACGCGGCCGGTGATGTAGCTCGAGGCATCGGATGCGAGGAACAGCACCGCCGCGGCGATGTCGGAGGCGGTGCCAAGTCGACCGAGCGGGGTCCGTTGGATCATGGCGGCTTCTAGCTCGGGGCTTTGCAGCACGATGTCAAGTGCCGGCGTTGCGATCGCACCGGGTGAGACAGCGTTGACCCGAACGTTGGGGGAGAGGTCTGACGCGAGATTGCGGGTCAACGCTATGAGTGCGGCCTTTGCCGTGCCGTAGGCGGCGAATCCACGATCGCGGAACCGTCCAGCAGCCGACGTGATGTTCACTACGGCGCCGCCGCCGTCGACGAGCAGGGGTGTGGCCAGTTGTGTGAGGTTGAACGCGCTGGTGACGTTCCAGGACAGAGCCTCTTCGAAGGCGCGTTCGCTCGTGTCCATGAACGCCTGGGGCATTGCACCGCCCACGTTGTTGACCACGATATCGATCCGTCCGAATTCATCGCTGGCGGCCTCGACGAGCGCAGCTAGACCCTCGCGCGAAGAGAGGTCACCTGTCACAGCGGTTGCCCTGACGCCGAGTGCCCGGCATGTTTCGGCGACCTCAGCGAGCGAGTCGCTCGACCTGGCACCGATTACCAGGTCGGCGCCGGCCTCTGCGAGCGTCTCGGCGCAGGCGGCGCCAATGCCCCGTGAGGCACCGGTGATGATCGCGCAGCGTCCGTCGAGAGTGAACCGTTCGAGAGTCATGGCCAATAGTTCCCTCTGTGGAGATTTGTAGCGTTCAGCCTTCGCCAGCGCCTGCGTCGGAATCATCGGGTTCGGCATCGCTGGGTCGGAGTCGGCTCAGTAGCTTCTGAAGGTCGCTAATCCCGGCATCGAGGAGATCTCTGCCCGGTGCGTTTCGAGCGATTTCTCTCGCTGCCTCGTTGACCCGAACGGTCGCATCGGTCATTGCTCTCGCTGCTTCCATCGCCCCGCTCGACTCATAGATGCGGTTCGCCTGTTCGAGCGTCTCGGTCGCGATCTCTAGTCGCTCGACGACCTTACGTAGGTCGCGGACCGTTGTGCGCAGTTCTGCGATCGACTTCGGAAGACCCGCGATCTGTTCGGAGAGGTCGCGGCGCCAGTCGTTCATGCGCGTTAGTCGTCTAGCGCCCTCTTGCGGTGTCGGGTCATCGGCCATCACTCGATTGTAGGTCTGGTCTCGAACGCCGTTCTAATGCGACGGTCGACTTGTGACGGACCGCCGTCGCTAGAACGCATGTTCCCCACCCCCTATTGATCGTCGCTGCCAACCCCGACCGTGTCCGGACTGAAGTCGGCCTTGCTGCTCTGTCGAGAGAGAGTGATGACGCCGAGCATCGCAGCGATGATCGACGCCACCAGAACCCCAATCTTGGCGTCGGCGACAATGACTGGATCGTCGTACGCGAGACCGGTGACAAAGATAGAAACGGTGAACCCGATACCGGCGAGAGCGCCAGCGCCGATTATGTGTCGCCAGGTCACTCCTGCGGGTCGACTCCCGATCCGTGTGACGTCTGCGAGCCACGCTGCGGCGACGATTCCGACGGGTTTACCAACGACAAGACCCATTATGATGCCGATCGTGACCGGCGATGATGCTGCTTCGCTCAACGACTCGTTCGAGATCTCGATACCGGCGTTGGCGAACGCGAACAGGGGTAGAACAAAAAATGCTGTCCAGGGATGGATCGCGTGTTGGAGACGCCCAGCCACCGAGATCGTTTCCTTGGCGTCGAACAGCGTCGATCGGATCGTGTCCCACGAGTGTGTCGGCTCGATGGCTATTTGGGTTGACTTCGGCCGCAGCGGCTTTGCTGGCGTCAGGAGCCCAAGAACGACCCCGGCGATGGTTGCGTGGATACCCGATTGGAGCATCGCAACCCATACTCCCGTGCCGACAACCACGTAGACCGGGATGTACCAGACACTGATCAGCCGAAGACCAACGATGGTAGCGATGCCGATGAGAGCGGCCGTGAACCAACCCCAGGAAATTTCATTGGTGTAGAAGACCGCTATCACCAAGATCGCTCCGATGTCATCGACGATCGCAAGGGTGAGTAAGAACACCTTCAAGGCGGCCGGCACACGGGACCCGAGAAGTGCCAACACCCCGACAGCGAAGGCAATGTCGGTGGCCATGGGGATCCCCCAACCGTCCGCACCCGCTCCTCCAACGTTGAACAGCAGGAAGACGGCCGCAGGAACAACCATGCCGCCGACCGCTGCAATCGCCGGCAGGGCCGCTCGCCGTGGGTCGCGCAACTCGCCGGTCACGAGTTCTTGCTTGATCTCGAGACCGACGACGAAGAAGAAGATCGCCATCAGTCCGTCGTTGATCCAATGCACCAACGATTCGCTAAGTCTGAAGTCGCCAAACTCGATCAGCGTCAGTTCTTCTTCCCAGAATTCGGCGATGCTGTCGCCGACCGGGCTGTTGGCGAACGCGAGCGCAGCGACAGTGGCGATCAGCAGCACCACGCCGCCCGCCGCCTCGACGTGCATGAACCTGCGGAGTGGTTTGGCGATCCGTGCAACGGGGCGCGACTCCGTGAAGGTGGCACCTCGGCCATAGCCGGGCCAGATGTGTTCTTCGTGGTTCTCCGTCATGGGCCCCTGCTATTCTCTCAGCGCCGCTGACGATACTGGAGCGAACTGCCACATTGGCGCGTGGCGCGTCGGGTTCGTCGCTCGGCTGCTCGTGTCGACGGGATCGGATGAGCGAATCCGACGCGGTGGTTGACGTTGTTACGATGGGCGCTCGCAGACTCTCAACATCACATGAGTGGTTGTCACGTGTCGTAACACGAGGGATTCCAGTGTGTGCAGTGATGAGTCGGCACCACTATCGTCGGGCGGCCAGAAGCTGTGTCGTGACCATGAAAGGTGTGGGTGTGCCCGACGAAACGTTTCGTCCTTATGCCGATGAACTGCTCGAGCGCAACCGGGCTTTTGCGGTGGGTTTTCCCGACGCGGACCTTCAGGTCGCTCCGACCAAGAACCTCGCAGTGGTTGCCTGCATGGATTCGCGGATGGACATCTTCGCGTTGTTGGGTCTCGGCCACGGCGAGGCACACGTTGTGCGCAACGCGGGCGGTGTCGTGACCGACGATGTCATTCGGTCGGTCTGTTTGTCACAGCGGTTATTGGGCACTCGTGAGATCGTGCTCGTGCACCACACCGATTGTGGTCTCCAAAAGGTTTCGCCGGCCGAGTTCACAGAAGAACTCGAGGCTGACGTGGGCGTGAAGCCCGTGTGGTCGATCGAGGCCTTCTCGGACCCGTATGTAGATGTGCAGCGTTCGATCAAACGACTGATGTTGAGCCCGTTCATTTCCTACAAGGAACACATACGCGGGTTCGTGTATGACGTGGTCGATGGGCTGTTGCATGAGGTAGAAGCTCACGAGGACTGAACGTAGCGGGGTGATTCGATCGGTGTGACGTGCGTCAAGTGCGCGCCGTAACCACAATGTCGCTGCTAAGGTGTTCTCAATCGCTGAGCGTTCGCGCTTGGTGACGTCGACTTTAGAGTTGACGGGCCGCAGGTGAATCTCTCTCCGTCGGCCACGCTCCCGCTGTGCGACGCAGCTGACGGCCACGGTCGTCTTCGGAGCTCCCGACGAGGCCTGTCGCGTCCTCCGCTGTGCCGGTTTGACCGCGCGCAGCGCATCAAATTTCCAGGAGTAAAAAGTTGTCAAGTTTTTCCGATCTCGGCGTCCCCAGCGACGTTGCCGATGCCCTCTCATTGCGCGGCATCACCGACCCATTTCCTATTCAGGTCATGGCCCTTCCACCTGCCCTTGCCGGCGAAGACGTTTGTGGCCGAGCCCCGACGGGCTCTGGTAAGACGCTTGCATTCGGCATCCCGCTCGCAAATCGTGTCGGTTCTGCCCGCAGGGGTCATCCCAAGGCTCTCGTCCTCGCGCCGACACGTGAGCTTGCAGAGCAAATCCGTGACGAATTCCGCCCGTTGCTCAAGCCGCGCAATCGCAGCGTGGCGACGTTCTACGGCGGCGTCGGCTTTGGTCCGCAACTCAAGGCGCTTCGACAGGGCGTAGATGTCGCCGTGGCCTGCCCCGGTCGCCTGATGGACCTGATCAACAAGCGTGAGATGCATCTCGACGAGGTCGAGATCGTTGTGATCGACGAAGCCGACCGCATGGCCGATATGGGTTTCCTGCCCGAGGTTCGCAAGATTCTCGATCAGGTGCGCCCGGACCGTCAGACCATGCTGTTCTCAGCCACGCTCGACGGCGACGTCGATGTGCTGATCCGGCATTACCAGCACAATCCGGCGCGTTGCGTGGTCTTCGCCGAGGAGTCCGCTGTGGACCTGACAACCCATCATTTTGTCGACACCCGGCGTGAAGATCGTGTTGGAGATACGGCGCAGCTGATCGAGCGACATGGTTCGACGATCGTGTTCTGTCGCACCAAACACGGTACCGATCGGGTCACCCGCCAGCTCAAGAAGTTCGGCGTCAAGGCCGTGCCGATCCACGGGGGCCGCTCACAGAATCAGCGCAACCGTGCTCTCGCCACGTTTGCGGACGGACACGCTCAGGCTCTCATAGCGACTGATGTGGCGGCACGGGGAATCCACGTCGACGACGTCGGCTGCGTGATTCATTTTGACCCTGCGGGCGATCACAAGGACTACGTCCATCGTTCGGGGCGCACCGGGCGCGCCGGCGCTGAGGGCGTGGTCATCTCGTTGGTGACACCCGAGGATGTGTCAAAGGTCAAGAAGATTCAGCGTGCTCTCGACATGCCCGTGAGCGGCAAATCCGGCGGATCTCGCGGAGGATCCAAGCCGAAAGGTCGTGGCGGCAGATCACACAAGGCCAGAGGCAATAGCTCAGGGCGCAAGCCTTCTCGCAATGAGAGGGACTCGCGGGCTCGTGACGGCGAGGGTGATTCGTCCGATGACCGTCGTTCCTATGGCGCCAAGCCGAAGTCGCGCAGCGGTCAATCCAGGAACGGTGAAACGAGCTCCAGTGATGGCCGTTCCGGCGGTGGTAAGTCGCGGTCGCGCAACGCAAAGCCGAAGAATCGCACCGGTAAAGCGGGTAGCGGCAAACCCAAGAAGGGCAATGGCTACCCGCGTTCGGGCGGCGGCTCGTCCAAGAACGGTTCGCGTTCGGGCGATTCCGGGCGATCCGGTTCCAGCGGCGGCCGCAAGCCCGCATCAGCTGGCCAGCAACGCTGATTTTCCCTCTTTTCTGTTTTTCTGACCCCTAGGACGCCGTTTTCGGCGCTCCAGAGGTCAGAAAAACGACAGGAGAGAACTGTCGCGGTGTGGTGCTCTGGGCGTAGTGTCTCATCCTCGGGGGTGGACCAGCATGATCGACGGTACGTGTGAGCCTGGATTCGAGGGTGTTCGGGAGGCACTGGAGAGGAACTTCGCCGACGGCGACGTCGGCGCGACCGCG
>JADFOM010000085.1 GCA_022562835.1 Acidobacteriota bacterium
TCCGGCGTTGATCCATCCGAGGTTGGTCAGGTCGTTGGAGGTTGTGTCGGACAGGTAGGCATGCAGACCATGAATATCGCCCGAACTGGCTGGCTCACCGCCGGGCTGCCGATCGAAACGGCGGCGACCACGGTCGATGCACAGTGTGGGTCGTCTCAACAGGCCACCAACATGGCGTACGCAATGGTCAAAGCGGGTGTCGTGGAAGCCGCAGTGGGTTGCGGGATCGAACTCATGTCGCAGGTACCCATGGGGTCCGCGATCCCGCGTGACCCGGCGGTCGGCGTGCCGATCAACCGCAACTACTGGGCCCAGCATGAGGCCACCTCGCAGTTCGAGGGCGCTGAGCGGATTGCTGACCAGTGGGGGATCAGTCGCCAAGATGCAGACGGGTTCGGCAAGATGAGCCAGGACCGTGCAGCGCGAGCGTGGGCGGAGGATCGCTACGGCACCCAGGTGATGGGGGTCGACGTGCCCGTGCTCGATGATGAGGGAAGCCCAACCGGCGAGACGAACCGGGTCGAGCGAGACGAGGGTCTCCGTGATACAACCCTCGAGGCTCTCGCTGGTCTCAAGTCGACCGGTCGCGAGAATGGTGTGCACACGGCGGGGACGTCGTCGCAGATTTCCGACGGTGCCGGAGCGGTGTTGATGATGACCCGCGAAAAGGCTGAAGCGCTCGGCGTCAAGCCCATCGCTTCAATCGTCGACACCTGTCTGGTCGGGTCCGATCCCGTGCTCATGTTGACCGGCCCCATCGCCGCAACGCAGAAACTCCTCGCCGACAACAACATGTCGATGAGCGACATCGATGTAGTTGAGATCAACGAGGCGTTCGCTTCTGTCGTGCTCGCGTGGGAGAAAGAGCTTTCACCCGACATGGACACGGTGAATCCGAACGGCGGCGCCATCGCGATCGGTCACCCTCTAGGTGGAACCGGAGCAATCCTGATCACCAAGGCCGTGCATGAACTGCAACGCACCAACAAGGAGAACGCCATCGTGACGATGTGCTGCGGCGGCGGTCTTGGTACCGGCACACTGTTACGCGCCGAATGAACCTGCGCTACTGCGACTCGTTGCTCTAACCGAGCCGTTCGCCGCGCCTCTCACCGAGCTGCTCGCCGCGCGGCTTAGATCAAGGCGTCACGGCATGCCTAGCTAGGTGTGGCGACGAACACCGGAATCTCGCGGCCGTGACCGGTCGCGGCGACCTGATACTCGGCGTATGGCGGGTAGACGGCGGTGCCCCGTGCATACCACTCGGCTCGCTCCGCTCCGCTGACGAGACGGAGTGTGTAGTCAAGAGGTGCCGGGCCGTCCTGAATGGTGGCATGTGGGTCGGCGACGACGTTGTAGTACCAACTGGGGTGTGTGGGGTTGCCGCCCTTCGACGCGATCAGCGCGTACTCGCCGCCGTGCTCCACGCGCATCAACGGTATTTTTCGGGCCTTGCCGCTCTTGTGCCCGACCGTCGTCATGACGATGATCGGAATGCCGGTGTCTGTAAGGGTGTTAGCTCGTTCACCACCAGACGCCTCGTATTCGGCCACCTGCTCGGCGACCCAGTCCCAAGGGCTCGGTTCGTATTCTGCGGTCGAACTCATCTGTGGTGGTTCCTCTCGTATCGGGCTTGGACATGCCGCGCCCGTCAGCTCAGGTCACTATCGACGATGGTCAGCAAGGGGTCGCTCGCGGAGGCAATGACGTCTTCTGGGCTAGCGGTCGGTTCGCTACGAAGATAGGCATCCCAGAACAGTGTTGTCGTCTGGTCGACCAGCGGGTGAAACTCGAGCGCCTTCTCGGTCAGTGCATTCTCGGGATCTTCGAACTGATCGGCATGCCACGCGTCGAGCATCGAGACAAAAATCTTCGGTGCGTTCAGCAATTCGAAGGATGAGAGTGCAGCGGCTTGGTCGAGCACAGGGTCCGCGGAGCCATGCATGACCAGTATTGGTAGGTCGGTCGGCGCGGCGAAGTCCGTGTTCGGTATCAGACCAGCCTGAATCATTGCGGCCTTGAATCGGTCGTCACGGGTCTTCTCGTCGACCGCCACGGCGTATGTGGTCATTCCACCCAGCGAGAGCCCCGCAGCGGCCAGTTGCTCAGGGTCGAATCGACCGTACAGATCCGAGTCCTTGTCCTCATTCATCGCGAGCAGTTGATCGAGCACAAACACGACGTCTTCGGGTTGGTTGACGAGATCGGCCGCGTCGAGCGATCCACCAGCGATCTGGTCGTTGGTCAGTGGGAAGGCCGGCGCGGCCACTGCGTAACCAGCATCACGCCAAGCCGTATGCATGCGTTCGAACTTGGTTGGGTGACCGGCCATCCCGTGGCTGAATACGATGAGCGGTGCAGGCTGGTCTGCGGCCGGTAGGTAGAGCCAGGTCTCAAGCGTCCGTTCCGGCAGCTCAGGCGTTTCGGCAGTTGCCGGAGTCGGCCTCGACTCGTCGACGAGCGTAAGAGTGGTGATATTGGCCTCCGGTTTTGTGGGCTTCGCTGTGCTGACCGATGCGGCGGGCAGGGTCGACGAGGTTTGCGGCGAGACCGATTCGGTCGAAGACATGTCCGAGGACGAAACTTCGTCACCGCACCCGGCAGCGATGAGAACAAGCACCGAGGCGAGAATCACGACGGGGGCTCTCAAGAGAGCGGTCGCAGGACTAGGCCGAGAATGGCGATGACGGCAACGGCGCTTAGCTGCGCTCGCCGGTTCCTCGAGATCGGCTCATTGTTGATGGCCAACACCGATCGGGTGCTGCCGATGGACAGGATCGAGCCTGCGGACCCGATCGATGCGATCGAGCCTGCCGATCCGATCGAGAGGAACGAGCCAGCCGCGGCGATGGACAGGATCGAGCCTGCCGATCCGATCGATGCCAGCGAGAATGTGGACCCCGCAGATCCCAGCGAAGCGAACGACCCGATTGAACCTTTCGACGCAAACGAGGCGATCGACCCGACCGACAGAGCGAAGGGCGAGGAGTTGGGGTCATCGTCTCGGGCTTCCATAGGTCAATCCTCGCCTCGGACGCGACCCATGCGCAAGAGCGGCCAAGGGTCTGGCATCTCAGCGACCGGCACATCGATGATAGCCGGGGCGTTCGTCGCGAGAGCGTCTGCGAGCAAGTTGGTGAGCTCGATTGGAGACTCGGCGCGTAGACCGATGGCCCCGAAGCTCTCAGCGAATGCGACCAAATCGGGATTTACGAGGTCCGACGCGATGACGCGAGCGTCTCCATAGGTCTGACGTTGGATGCGACGCACGTTGCCGTAGGCACCATCGTTGAAGACGATTGTCACCGAGGCGATGTCATGTTGCACCGCACTTGCGAGTTCGGTCGCGCCGAACAGAAATCCTCCGTCGCCCGTAACCGTTACGACGGCACGATCCCCCAGCGCCACCTTGGCGCCGAGGCCGGTCCCGAATCCGGCGCCCAACGTGCCGGCGGGCCCCGATGATAGGAACGTCCTCGAACTTCGGAAGTCGAACGCCAGGTGTGCCGCAAACCCAATCTGGGTGACGTCCTCAACGATTACTCCATCGTCTGGGAGCCCGCTGCGAATGGCGCTGAGGTAGTCGATCTGCGGCTGGAGGTGCGCGATCGAGCTCACGAACGCTGCCTTGCGCCGCCCGAGGTCGAAGAGACGTTCGGCTGGCCTCTCGGTCGTGGTTTCGGTTAGGGCCGCGCACACAGCGGCAGCGTCACCGTGGATGCCCAAGGTCGTCGCGCCGTGACGGTCGAGTTCGTCGGCATCGACGTCGACCTTGATCAACGTGAGCTCGTCGTCGGTGCCCCAGTGCAAAAGCGGGAACTCGAGTCGAGTCCCGATCGCGAGAACCACGTCGGCCTGTGCCCACAAGTCACGCCCAACCGGGAGCGGCACATAATGAGGATCGCTGGTCGGCACCACGCCATGACCCATTCTCCGGGTGGTCACAGGGGCATCGAGACGTCGTGCGAGCGCGAGGATCTCGTCGGAGGCATCCTGGGCCCCACCGCCCACGACGATGAGTGGACGTTGCGCGGCGGAGAGTTCGGCGGCGGCGGATTCGAGATGGCTGCGGTCGACCGTTGGCATCGCGACCCGAGGTATCTCCAGCGACCCGGTCGCCTCCATCGCCCATAGGTCGGCCGCTATCTCGATGCTGACCGGCCGCGGTCTGCCCGACACCAACGAGTCGAGCGCTTGTTGGATCTGCACGACTGCGCGGGTGGTGTCTGTGATCGATTCGGTGTGTTTTGTCACCTGGTCGAGCACGGCGGTTTGATCGGGCATTTCGTGAAGCACACCCCATCCACGCCCCAAAGCGTTGCTGGGGATCTGTCCTACGATCGCCAACATCCTTGCGTTGCCCCAATAACCGCTCATCAGTGCCGCACCGGCGTTGAACATGCCGGGGCCGGGCACCACACAGAAGGCCGAGGGGCGACCGGTTGCCTGGGTGGCACCGAGCGCCATGTAGGCGGCCCCTTGCTCGTGGCGGGCGTGAATCGGACGAATGTCGCGGGCATCGACGAGCGCGTCGAAGAAGTCGTCGTTCTGTTTGCCGGGGAGACAGAACAACGTGTCGATATCGAGCAACCGCAACGCGTTGATCACGTGCTGAGCGATTGTTGCCATGCTGCCCGTCCTCTCGTGTGAGTGTGGCCGTTAATCGACGGCGAGCGGAAGGTCGCGGTCGAAGTGGGCGGCGCGGCCCGTCGTGGCAAGCCAGAAAGCCCCCGCGATCAGCATCGCGCCCATGAAGCTAACCACAACGCGCACCCCGAATGCGTCCGACAGTGGACCCTGGATGATTGCGCCCATCGGCATTCCCACCGTGAGGACCATCAGGTACATAGCCATCACACGGCCGCGCATTGCCTCGGTCACATGCAACTGCAACGCACTGTTGGTCGTCGTGGCCATAGTGATGTGAGAACAACCGGCTATCAACGTACCGACAAGGCCGATCACGTAGATCGACGTCGAGGTGAGAATCAGCTCGCCTACTCCGTAGAACAACAAACCAGCGACCAAAACCCTCGACGGCGGGTACATCGGCGCTCGCCGCATAAGCCAAGGCGCCATCATGATTGCGCCCAGACCGAAAGCGGACACCAGGATTCCGTAGTAGCCCTCTGAAACGGCGAATACGTCCTCTGCGAACAGCACGAGGTGCACCTGCACCAAGGTTCCGCCACATACCGCTACTAGTGCTGCCGCGAAGTAACCGGTGAGAATTGCCGGATCATCACGGGCGTACGCCATGCCAAGCCTGAACTGCGTCAACGGCTTCTCGCCCGACTCTGCGATCGCGCCTGGCGGCGTTGGGGGCAATGAAAGCAGGGTCAATACGACGGCAAAGAACGACACAGCGTTACCCGCAAAACACCATGCCGGCCCAAATAATGCGAGCACGACACCTCCGATGCTCGGCCCGATGGCACGTGCAGCGTTGAACTGCAACGAGTTGAGGGTGATCGCGTTTTGAAGCGCATCGCGGGGGACCAGGTCTGACACGTACGCCTGCCATGCTGGCATTCCGAAGCCGTTGACGATGCCAAACACAATGGAGAGTCCGATATAGGCCAGTGGCTCACGTATGCCCGCCCACCAGAAGATCGCATAACTGAATGCGATGAACGCTTGGATGGTCTGCGCCACCATCACGATCGTGCGACGTGGGAGCCGGTCTGCCAGTGGACCCGCCCACGGGCCCATGATCGCCATGGGCAACAGCAACGAAAACACAGAAATCCCGACCCATGCTCCCGATCCGGTCATCTCGTACATGATGTACGGGATCGCGATGGCTTGGAGCCAGGAGCCGCTATTGGATGCCAGCGCGGCCAGGAAGAACTTCCGAAAGTTGCGGTGGCGTAGCGCCGCGTAGGGGTCAGGCTTCTTCGGCTCGGTTTGCTCGTCAGCGATGGCCACTTTCAGGTGGTCACGAACAGTACGGAGTCTCGTATCAGCTCACGCCAACGATCCTCATTGTGCGCTTCGACGAGCACCCACTCGCGGAATATCTTGCCCGCAGGGGCGAACGGTTGGCCTTCGCCAGCGTCGATCATCGCGTCCACCGTTTCACGCGGCAGCTTCACCACAATCCCAGGCCCCTTGTGGTGTGGCATACAGACGAACTCTGCCTTGGCGCGCAGGCAAGGCCCACTCATGATGGTGCCTTCTTCGATCAGCCCTTCTGCCATCAGTGGTGCTGCCGCGTCCCAAAAATCGTCGTTCACCCTCGTCAAGTTATCGTCGCTGAGCGGACACACCCAAAGGCTTTTGAGTTGAGGGAACTGGGCCAAGACCCCAGATGACTCAACCGAGGTCGGGTTCGTTGAGCAGTTGCGTGGTCTGTTTGAGTACCAACGGCTGGATTTTCTTGATAAAGGGTGCCCACTCCGAGTCCGCCGCGAGCGCCGCCCGTCGGGTTGCGCGATCCTCAAGAGACTCGTAGCGCCAAAGGTGAATAATCTGGTTCAGCGAACCGACCTCGGTCGTGTACCAGCCGACCGGCTCGCCGAGATAACGGCGTTGAGTCGGGTATCCAGTTTCTCGGTATGCCGCGAGGTACAGCGGAATCGCCCCAAAGGTCAGGTCATAGGTTCGCATCTCGACGAAGGACATACGCACTTCTACCACAGGGACTCTGCCCGCTACGTTTGCAGCACGAGTGACATGGGAGGTTGAGGATATGAGAATCGATGAGCAGTGGAACGGCACGATTGGCGACACCCTCGCAGAGTCAGAACCGCACTGGCCATCGCGCCCTCATCCAGGCGAGGACGCACCGAACGTGGTCATCGTATTGTTCGACGACCTCGGCTTTGCGCATCTCGGTTGCTACGGATCGACCCTCGACACGCCCCGCGTCGACGCGATTGCCGGGAAGGGTCTTCGCTACACGAACTTTCACACGACCCCGTTGTGTTCACCGACCCGGGCCGCACTACTGACCGGCCGCAATCACCACAGTGTCGGAATGCGCGCTGTGGCCAACTTCAACACCGGATTCCCGCACATGACAGGGGAAATTTCGCCGCAGGCGGCGACGATGGCCGAGGTGCTGAGCGACGAGGGGTACGCGACGTTCTGCGTCGGCAAGTGGCATCTCTGCCAGATGGCGGACGCCTCGGCCGCGGGACCCTTCGACAACTGGCCGCTTCAGCGTGGCTTCGACCGGTTCTATGGGTTCTTGCAAGGCGAGACCGATCATTTCTCGCCAGAGCTGACCTACGACAACCATCACATCGAGCCCCCGCGCAGCGCCGAGGAGGGCTATCACTTCACCGAGGACATGACGGACAAGGCAATCGAGTTCATTCATGACTCGAAGTCGATCCGTCCCGATCGGCCAGTCTTCCTCTACTACGCGCTCGGCGCTGTGCACGCACCACATCAAGCGCCTGCCGAATACCTTGAGCGTCAACGTGGAAGGTTCGACGAAGGTTGGGATGTGGCACGTGAGCGCTGGTTCGCCCGCCAGCTCGCCGACGGCATCATTCCGAAAGGCACCGAACTGGCGCCGCGCAACCCGGGGGTCGACGCGTGGGACGACATGGGTGAGAATCAGCGTCGCCTTGCCGTCGCCCTGCAGGAGGCGTTCGCGGCGTTTCTAGAGCACACCGACACCCAGATCGGCCGCCTTGTAGATGCACTCGAAAATCTTGGAGAGCTCGACAACACGTTGTTGATCATCGCTTCGGACAACGGTGCCAGTCAGGAGGGAGGGCCATTCGGTGTGCTGCACGAGATGAAGTTTTTCAATGGCATCCTGGAATCCCCCGACGAGGCGGTCGCGCACCTCGACGACATCGGCGGTCCGCATAGTCACAGCAACTATCCGTGGGGCTGGGCCCAGGCGGGTAATACACCGAACAAGTGGTACAAGCAGAACACCCACGGCGGCGGCATCCGCGATCCGTTGATCGTTCATTGGCCAAACGGCATTGCGGCAGCGGGTGAGATGCGTCATCAGTTTCATCACGTCTCCGACATCGCCCCAACGATCTATGACGTGCTCGATATCGAAACCCCGAGCGTCTACCGGGGCATAGACCAGCTTCCGGTCACAGGTACATCGCTGCGCTACAGCTGGGATGCGGCCGACGAGCCGAGCCACAAGAAGGTCCAGTACTTCGAAATGGGTGGCCATCGCGGAATCTACGCCGATGGTTGGAAGGCCGTAACCCGGCATGAACAGAGGGCCGCTTTCGACGAGGACGTCTGGGAGCTCTACCACCTCGCCGAAGACTTCTCCGAGTGCCATGACCTAGCCAAAGAGATGCCCGACAAGCTGGCGGAGATGGTCGAGCTGTGGTGGAGCGAAGCCAGAACACATGGTGTGCTACCGCTCGACGATCGTCTCATAGAACTGTTCGCCGCCCGCTGGGGGTTTGGCACACCTCACCACGAATACCGCTACACCTACCGACCGCCGATGTCACACATGCCCGCCGAGGCAGCCGCCTCGGTAGGTGGTCGAAGTTTCACGATGGAGGCGCAGATAGAGCGCAAGGCCGGCCAGGGCGGCGTGCTGTTCGCAACCGGCACAGAGAACTCAGGCATCAGCTTCTTCCTCGATGGCGACACGCTGGTGTTCGACTACAACGCGTTCGACGATCACACAGTGGCCGAATCGACCAGCGCTGTGCCGGGCGGTCAAAGCACGGTTGGTGTGCGTTTCGAACGCAACCGCGGCACCGCGATCGCCACGCTGCTGATCGACGGCGCGGATGTCGGCAGCGCCGAGATTCCCAAGACTATGCGCATGATGTCCAGCGTTGGTGCCGACGTCGGCATGGACCGCGGCTCCGCGGTCAGCCGGGCCTACAAGTCCCCCAATCCCTTCGAGGGAACACTCTCCAGACTCGACATCGAGGTGCAGCCGACCCGCACCGAGCGCGAAGCGCT
>JADFOM010000086.1:0-4082 GCA_022562835.1 Acidobacteriota bacterium
ATGGTGATCGAGGCGAGTGACACGAGCGCCGGCAGGGCATCGAGCAGTGCCTGGTCGGATCCGTATAGGTCGGCTGACGGGGAGAGCACCAATACGGTCCGAACGTGCTGGGCGCGTTGGAGGATCGCCCTCGCTGCTGCGCTGGAGTCGGGGGCGACCGAGAGTCGTGCATCGAGTCCGGGTGCCGCTTGGAGCGCAGCTGCCGCTGTGGACGTAGCATCGGTGAGCACCGTCGCATCGGCTCGTCGCACTTGTTCGCAGTGAGCATCGAAGCCCGGGTCGCCCATGTTGGTCTCATCGAGCATCGCCACCATGGTGACGCCGTCGAGTTGTTCCGCTGAGTGCCATTCGTCGTCAATGCCGAATACCACGACGCTGTCGAACGGCTCAGCTCTGTGCAGCCGTCGGATCAAGGTGCCGACCGAATTGTCACGTCGATCAAACCATTGACCGCCTGGCTCAGCCAGGTACTCAGGTCGGTTGGCGCCCCCCGACAGGAGGGTCACCCGCGCACGCGACAACAGCGCATCTAGCACTGGCCGAGCAGCGTCGCCCGACTTTCGTTGGTCGAGTACGAGTACCCGGGGGCCGTCGTGTCTCACCGGTTACCGCCGGAGCGAGGTCTAAGGCCATCGATCAGTTCATCGATCCTGAAAACCTTGGAGTGTCGAGCCATGACAAACGAACCCGAGATCAAGCCGATCGTTGCACCAACGGCCAGCCCGAGAGGATCGTCGCCGAGCACGAGCCGTGCGCCAAGTCCACCGAGTCCGAAGGTAGTGGTCACAGCAATCATGGCGCTGAAGAGGTTTGTGCCGGTCGACGAGACGCTCTCGCGTCGACGTAGCTGAAAGAAGGACAACGTGCGACTCATCATCACCGAGACGCCCCATGCGATCGCTGCACCGGTTGGACCGTGTGCTGGGATCAGCCATGCGTTGAGGCCTAGGTTGAGCAGGAGTGCGGCGGCATTGTGCATGAGAACCCGGCCGCTCGATCCGCTCATGAGCAGCAGAGCCTCCACCGGTCCTAGCAGCAGGGAGATCAGTACGGTCACGGCGAGAATCTGTAGTGACGCAGATCCAGCCTCGTAACTTTCGCCGACGACACCGAGGATCGTTTTGGGAAAGATCGTCAACAAGAAGAGCGCTGGCGCGCAGAGCAGCGCGGTCCATGTCGCGACCCGGCTGGCCGAGCGGCCGACGCGTTCGGTATCGCCCATGTCGAATCCGGCAGCAAACTCCGCAGAGTGAGAGGCGTTGAGCGCGTAGCGGCTCAAGACGACCACGTGGACGAATCGATTGGCCAGCGAATACACAGCGGTTTGGTCCGCACCACCAAGTCGGCCGAGCATGATGACGTCGACTTTTTCGAGTCCGCCTTGCACCGCAGCATTAGCTGCCTGCGGTGTCGTGTACCGCCAGAACGTACGCCAGGGTGGCCGTCGCGTCGTAGGTCCTAGGTCGCGGAGCACACGCCGCAACCACCAGGCCGGGTAGGCGACGGTACATAGGTATGGAAGTGCCCACGCTGCGGCAAGGAGGTCGGCGCGTTCGCTGAACGTCGCTGCTATCGCGACGGTGAATAGCTGGCCCGTCTGACGCCCAAAGTTTGACGCGAGCACCGTTGGGCGCATCGTCGAGAAACCGCGGGTTGCGCCGAGCAGAACTTCGCCGACCGCCGCGATGGGTAGGGCGATAGCGATGGTGCGCAGCATTCGCTCATAGGTGGCGGTGTCGGCTGGTTCGGTCAAGAACTCGGCGATTGGTCCAGCGGCCGCGAACGCGACAGCGGCGATCAGCGTCGAGACAGCGAGGACGGGCGCAACCGCCGCAACGATCACGGCGCGAGCATGGGCCGAATCTTGCTCAGCGCCGAGCTTGCCGATGCTGTAGGTGGCTCCGACCTCGGCCCCTAGGCGGAACAACACGACGCTCAACTGAAACAGAGCCGTAACGGCCGCGAAAATGCCGAACAGTGTCTGGCCATAGCGCGCGCTGACGAGGAGCAGCAGGGCAAAGTTGGCGATGGCACCGACGGCGGTGCCGATCAAGGCCCATGCCGAGCTGCGTCCCTGTCGACGTTGTGCGTCCGTTTCGGTCACGGTCCGAATTCCGAAGCGGGCTGCTGGTCGTTTTCCTCTCGGCGCATCATCGCGATCCACCCAAAGACCAGCGCCAGCCAGATGCTCTGAGCGGTTCCGCCTTGCGCCCAGTACTGAATCGTAAGACCGTTGACCAACAGTGCAGCGAGCAGCGCGCCGACAATCGCGCGTTGAGGATGTGTGCGGACCTTGCTAAGCGTTGTGGTGGCGCGGATCAAGGCGATCACCATGATGATGGCGCCGATTATGCCGGCACTGACGACGACCTCGATATAGGCGTTGTGAGCGCCGCCGAGTCCGATCGTGTCGAGGAAGATCTCCCTCGCCGAAAAATACCCCTTGCCGATCAAGGGACTGTCGCCGATGGCGTCGAACGCCTCGGCCCAGAGGTCCGAACGTGAATTGAGCGACTGAAGCTTTTCGGCCGGCTCGCCTCGCAGAAGAATGTTCTCGACCGTGCCACGCGCCAGGACATACAGCAGCGGGGAGAGCAGCAGGGTGATAACTGCGATGTCTCTGCGCCGGTCAAAGGCCATGAAGATCCAGACCAGTAGGCCGACGACCGCCGCCGCCATAGCCCCACGGGTTTGGGTCGCGAACAGAGCGCCCGTGTGAACAATGAGGAGGATCCAGACCCACCTGCGCGACAGCATTCGGGGTCCCGCATCGCTTCGGGTCCAGCCGAGCAGCAGCATTACTGACAGCAAGAGCAGCGACGCCGCCGACACAGGATGGGTTAGCGCCCAGTTGAAGCGACCCGCGACCTGATCGTTGGGCGACACTGACCAGACCAGACCCAAGGCAATGTAAGTGGTGACGGCCAAGACGTATCCGTGCGCGAGAGCGGCAAAATCAAGTCGACTCGCCCGTCGAGCGAGTGTTGTGGCGAATCCTGCGGCGACGATGAGTTGGCCGGCCCGTACGAATGACAGTGTGGCTGAAGGTGCCCAGAAAGCACTCAGCGTCAAGACGATGACGAGCGCCCACAGTCCGCCTAGCGGTGCCGGAATGGTGCGCCCGCGAGGAGCCACCGCGCCTAGGAACAGTACAGCCCCAACCGCAAGTGTCGCGAGTAGTTCGATCACTACCGCGGTGTCGATTTGACCGGCGATTGCTGCAGTGGCGTCTCGCGTTCGGTACTCCAGTTCACCTGCGGTGACTAGGACTACCAGCAGGATTGCCGGTAGCCAGGACACCGACGGCGGTGAGCTTGGCTCAGTGCTCAGATGAGCGGACGCTCGCTCGGTGTGAAGGGTGCGCATCTTCTCACCACTCCGTCGGCACGACGAGCCCAGTCGAGCGCCCCATGGAAGCCGCAGTGGTTAGAACCGATTCGTATGCATCGACGACAGCGTCGATGCTGTAGACCTCGCGGATCCGATTACGCACCGCACAGAGCGCCGCTTGTCGCGCAGCGGGAGATTCGGTCTGAGTCTCGACTATTCGGTCGAGCAGGTCATGCTTGTCGATTGAAAAGAAGTGGCCATGCTCAGCGAGTGCTTCTCGGTTGAACGGTGTGTCGAGCGCGATTGTGCGTGCGCCAACCGACATTGCTTCGATGAGGGACGGATTGATACCACCCACCGAATGTCCGTGTACGTAGGCGGTCGCGTGGTGGAGCAGGTCAAAGAAGTCTTGTCGCGACTCGACGTGGCCCAATAACACGATGCGTTCATCGGCGTCGGCAATTTCGGCGAGGCGGGTGGTGACCGGAGAGTCATAGTTGGCAGTGCCGGCGACCACCAGGGTGAGTTCAAGCGAACTCTGCGACACCGTTTCTGCGACCCGGTGGATGTTGTTCTCGGGGCTGTGCCGCCCCGCTATCACGAGGTAGTCGTTCGGATCCATTCCGAGGCGGTCGAGAACCGCGGTGGAGGGTTGCCACTCGATGTTCGGCGCGCAGTAGGGGATCACCGTCGAGGCGGCATCGAACTCCGCGGTGTACACATCGCTCATAGCGCGACAATCAGTGATCAGA